>JAFAGX010000342.1 GCA_019237515.1 Acidobacteriaceae bacterium | reverse complement strand
AGGTCTTTCTTTCGCCCGACGACGTATAGTTCTCCATCGAGCCGGAACCCGAGATCCCCCGTTCGATACCAGTCATCGACGATGGCCTGCTCGGTCAGATCCTGACGATTGTAATAGCCTGTGAAAAGGCAGTCGCTCCTCAGGTGAATCTCGCCCACGAAGCCGTCGGTCAAGTGTTCGCCGGAATCGGAGACGATTCGAATTTCGTGGTTCGGCAACAATCGGCCGGACGAGGTGAAGCTCATCGCTCCGGCGGTCCCTTCTGGGACAGCGACCGCCCGATGATTTGCGCGGAATCTGTGTCCATCGGCCCAGATGAGTCTTGGGTCCGACTGTGCGCCGATGTTCGACTGTGTTACGGCGAAGACGTTCTCGGCCATTGCATACGACGACTGCAGAACCCCGGGTTTCAATCCAATCGCCGCGAACATTTCTTCGAATTCCTTCATGCTCGCGGTGCGGACCGGTTCCGAGCAGTTGATGATCACCCGCATCGACGAAAGATCGAGCTGTTCCCATCGTGACTTGAGTGTTCGCCGCGGCACAAACTGAAAAGCAAAGTTTGGTAGCCACGCCAACGTGCATTTGTATTCGCTGACGACTTGCAACATGCTTCCGGGGGACATTACCCAATCCAGTGGCGACTGCATCACCACATGCAGGTGAGCCACCATGGGCAACATGAAACAGGCGATCAGTCCCATGTCGTGATAGAGAGGCAACCAGCTGTAGATTCGATCGCGCTCACCGACCTTCAACGTATCGACGAGATAACCGACTTGCCGGAGCACCGCTGCGTGCGTCAGTGCCACGCCTTTTTGCAGTCCGGTGGTTCCTGCCGAATGCTGAATGAATGCCAACTGGTCGGGCGCGATGTGGGCTCGGGGCAATAATCTCCCGGCATCACCACGACCTTCTCCCACTTGCAGCAACTTCGTCTCACCGCCCAGGGATACATGTTCCAGCATCTCGTTGGGAAACTGCTGATCGATCGCTACGACCTTGGCTCCCAGATTGGCTGTCACTCCACGCAATCCCGAACTGTACTTTGAAGGCTCGATCTTGAAATTGGGGTACGCGAGAAACGCCGGCACCGCGCCCAGCATCATTGCGCCAATAAATGTGGTCATCGCCGAAATGCCCTGTGGCATGATGACGACTACCCGATCTCCGTCTCGGACTCCGTTCTCATGCAGGACCACAGCTTGTGAAACCGCTCGTTGCCGAAACTCGCCGAAGGTCACGGTTTCGCTCTCGTTTTCATCCACCCAGAACGTCACGAACGGCCGGTCCGACGGAGCCGTTTCGAGCGCGTCGACGAGATTTCTAAATTGGTTCACGGCGCGGCTATTTTAGCCGTCCTATCCAAATGCAGAATCTGCCCTGAGTACAATGAGACATGTTGCTTCGCGGCAGCCTCCATGGCATCGCTTTCCTGCTTTGCCTCGTAGTCGTCGCGACGGTTCGCTCTCCACGAATTCGGCAACTCGTCCTGCTGTTGGCAAGCAGCGTGGTCTATCTCACCTGGACGCGATGGTTTTTTGCGGTTCTGCTGACATCGGTCGTGACGAATTTCCTTCTCGCACGGGCGCTTCGGCGAAACCAATCCGGATCGCTGCTCGCGAGGGGCATCTTGCTCAACTTGATTCTCCTGAGCGCCTTCAAATATGTTCCTGCGCTTGCCGTTGCCCTGCCTCTCTCTTCACTGCAAGGCTTTGTTCATCTCGTACTGCCCCTGGGGATTTCTTTCTGGACCTTCCAGGCCATGAGCTACCTGTTCGACCTCTACCGCGGGGAAGAACTCGATCCTTCGTTCGTCGAATTTGCTCTCTACATGGCGTTCTTCCCAGTCACGATCTCCGGCCCAATCTGCCGCATGCCCGATATGCTTCCCCAATTTCGCTCGGTGGCGCCGATTCCGTGGGAGAGTATTGGCCGAGGCTTCGAGCGCATCGCAACTGGCGTCCTGATGATGTTGTTCGCTCGCTTGCTGGGGCAGGGTATTCTCGCGGGCGATGGCATTAACAGCGGCTTCGACCATGCCACGCGCTGGAGCGGCCTGGACGTCTGGTGCCTCGCTTTCGGATACGGCCTGCAACTGTTCTTCGACTTCGCCGGCTACTCTCACATCGCGATCGGCGCCGCGCAAGCCCTCGGCGTGATCGTGCCCGAAAACTTTGCCCGGCCGTTTCAGTCGACCGCGCCATCGATCTTCTGGACGCGCTGGCACATGTCGCTCTCGTTCTGGATTCGCGACTACGTGTTCCTGCCCTTGGCCACGCTCCGCCGGGAGGTCTGGTGGCGAAATCTGACGCTCGTCATCTCGATGGTCCTGTTTGGCCTTTGGCACAAAGCGACGATGCTGTTTCTGCTCTGGGGCGCGTATCATGGGCTCCTGCTCGTCGCTCACCGCCAGATCCAACAGACAAAACGCAGATTCGATTGGGAGCCGGACCCCGCCCGGTGGACGCCCCTCTCCTGGCTCGTGACCATCGTTTGTGTCAGCCTCGGATGGATTTTTTTTCGCGCCAACTCGCTCGGCGAAGCTGGCACAATGCTTTCCGCCCTCGTCTCGCCCGCAACCTACGGCTCCCATTTTCTGAGCGGGAGTCTTTATCTGCTGGTGATTGGATTGTCACTCGGCTATGCCATGGTCTCAGTAGCAGCCCAAGCCCTTAACGGCACGTCGCAAGAGTCCAGTGAGAACGCACGGACGGGCCTAACAACTCTGGCCGCCCGATGGCGCTGGTACTGGCTCCCGCCTCTCTATACCGTGACACTCCTTTTTGTACTGATGGTGACGCTCGGCCGCGGAACCAGTACGGCTCAATTCATGTACGGCAACTTTTAAGGCTCAGTCCAGCGGTGTGCCGTCGGGCGCAAATACGGGAAAGCCATCCCATGGTCGCGACAATCGCAATTCGTGTGCTGAGGCGTCCGGATTATAAGCAAACAGAAACAGCCCATAGTTGTAATGCAGGATCCGGTCGTCCGGTTTTTGCGCAATCGCCCACCGATATTCTCCGGCCGTTTCCGAGGGATTCTCGTCCGGGCTTTGCGCTTTGAGCGCCAGCCGCAGGACCTGGTCGGAATGGTTCATTTGGTTGGTGAAGGGCGGGTGCTGCAGGCGTTGCAGCATCTCTGCGGCAATGCGCGTCTGGTCATGATTCGTCAAAGCCAGTACACGTTCGCATTCTGCCTGGGACGGAATGTCCGCGTCCTGCAGGAGTTTGCCGTTCGCGAGCGGAAGCTTGCTGGCGATCTGCCGGAACATTGCGCGGGCCAGTGTGTAGTTACCGAGCGGGGTCATATGAACGTGCTCGTAGACAAGTTCGCTGCCGGTGACTCCGTTCGCCGTCTGCTGGGAAAAGATTTCGTCCACATCTACCAGTTCCGCGCCGGAGGAGGACGCGACGGATCGGTTAATGTCGTTGATCCGGCTGTCCGCCCGAAAGCGCAGCGTATCGAGGTCGCGTGCGAGGACGAAGTGCACCTTGGCCGCGGAGTAGGCGCCCTTCATCCATTCCACTCGCGCAATCCGGAATTCCAGTTCCGCATACTCGTGATCGATGTCCCATGCCGCCCGGTATCGTTGCAGTGCCTGGTCGTAGGAGTGGGCATCTTCAAAGTCAGCTCCCTGCTGCACCAATTGCGTCCAAGCTTGCAAGGCATCTCCACTCAAGCCCTCACGATGCAGCGACGCAAAAGGAGCGCAGTCTCTCAGGTTCGTCGCGATAGTGCTGACGATCACCCTGGCGCCTGAGGCGCGTGCCGCAAGCACGGTGTCATGCAGATTGCGCGCAAAGTTGGCATACGAGTACTTCATGAGCGGGGAACTGGCGCGTACCTGCTTGTCGAGAAACATCTCCATCCCGCGCCATTCCTTTTTCTGCTCTCCAACTTGCGTCAGCAGCTGGCCGATCCGCGTCGAGTGCACGAAGATGCTGCTTCGAATCACCGCCAGGCTCATGCTCGACGATGTCAACGCAGTCCCCGGACCATACGGGCCCACGACTTCGTTGTTACCCGAATAAATGATGAAGAGATCCGGTTTCTGCTTCGCCAGTCCCTCGGCGATTGGCAGCAGCACGTGGGAGTTGATCGCCACGCTGCCTGTGTTCACCACCTCAAATTTCATCCCGGGATAGCGTTCCCGCAGCATCACTTCGAGGTAGCGACTGAACGCGTAGGCGGGATCGGGATCGCCCATCGCGGCTGATTCTCCCAGCACGAAGATTCGGTAAGTCCCCTTCGGCTTGTCAGCAGGGATGGCATACGCCTGCGGCGTCTTGATCATGCCCGGCGGGAAAAACGGCGCAGGAAAGAAAAGGTTGTAACAGGCTGCGGGACGGCCTTGCAGCGTGCACGGCACGGTGAGATCCGTCGAGTAACCAACTCCGGCCAGGCCAAGCACTCCCTCTAACACGCACAGCAGTACCACCGGACCCAATACTGCCGCAGCAATCCGCAGGAGCCAGAAGCTGGGTCCGCGTCGCCGTCCAGCAGTCTTGGTTGGTTCCACCATCCTCGGCCACCCTATGGTCGATGTCCCGCCGCGTTCAGCGCTCGCGATACAGGGCTGGATTCGACCTGATCCTGTGGGCCTAACCGCAGCATCCGATCGTCGAGCATCCAGCCCCGACGGTTCCTTCAGCGCACGATTCCCGTTCCGGAGGCAGGTCTCGTCGCGCTTAAAGAAGTTTCAAAACACTTCAACGCTGCCGGAGCGCTACTTCTTGGGTCCGGTTCCCACGGCGATGTTGCCGACCCCCGACGCACTGTGCGCGACGCCGTGGCAGACCAGCGTGCAACTCTGCGAAGCGCGGCTATACGAGATCGGCGTGCTGCCATTCTGTCCAACCACGTTCGCGTCGAAATTCACCATGCGTTCTCCGCTGACCGTTGGCGAGACCGCGCCCATGCCATGCGACGTGTGGCAAACGGAGCAGCTGAAGCCTTCTTGTCCCACGTGCAAACTGTGTTTCGAGAAGCTCGTATTCGCGAGAATCTGCGTCAGGTCGTGGCACTTCGCACAAAGCGCATACGGCCCGGCCACGCTTAGATCTGGATTCGGAAAGAGATTCGATACCGTCCCACCGGGCGTAGCAGCCTGGCTGAACTGATAATTGCGTTCGAGAATGTGTGGATAGATCGACCCGTGCGGTCCATTCGCCCCAGTTCCGCCGAATTCCCGATTGTCATCGCTGTTATGGCAGTCCGTGCAGAAGATCCGAGTTCCCACTATTCGCGATGACGGCGTGCCATTCTGGTTCAGCATGTTCGCCAGCAGGCTGGGCTGCGGAAGCGGGCTCGATCGATCGTGAGTTACCGGATGACTCGATGTCGCCGTTCCAGCAAACTCCGGAATGATGTTCAGAGTGTCCGGCGCCGATACGACTCGAACCGGACCGTATCCATACGCCATCGGCCTCTGCTTGCCAATGCTCGTGCCATGGCATCGCAAACACGTCTCGTACTGATTGATCGCTGGCGTCAGCAGTGTGATACCGTCGGTTGCGCTGATTCCCGAGGCTCCGGTTTGCGCGGGTCGCAGCAATGGCGGGGCTGCAAAAGCTGTTTGCTGACTCGAAGCATGGGGATTGTGGCAATCGACGCAGGTCGCGTGCCGGTTGTTATTCAGCACGGAGGCTTCCTTGGCGTCATGGAAGTTGTTTCCCGAGGGCAGCAGATGGCCGACTTTCGCTGGCCCGGAAATTTCCGCCATCACGTTGGGAGCGGCGGGCGTCAGATATGTTCCCCCGTTGTGACATGTCATGCAATCCTGGGTAGCTATATCGGCTGCCGCTGACGCCGGTGTAGCTGGACGCAGCAGGCGCGCGGGCGCAACCGCCTGATGCGACATGTGGCACGACGAACATGCATTCACGCCGACAGTCAAGTAGGACCCAACGTGGGCGTCGGGCGACACCTGGTTCGTCGCCGTCCGATGAACATTGTTAGCCCAGCCGCTCAGGGGATTGACCTGTCCCTGCACCACGCGATTCGGATCATGGCACGCCAGGCACATCTGCGCGTTCGAGCTGTCGCGCACAAGAAAATTCTGCGCGATGCGGTCGATGTTTTGCACGTGCGGATCGTGGCAGCTGGTGCATTCCACGCTTCCATTCACCAGCTTCACTGCGCCTGTCGGATCGGCGGTCTTGCCTTGTGAAACGAGAGATGCTTGCAGGCTCGGACTATCTTTCAGCGGGGTGACCAGGCTGAACGGATGCGAGCCGGTTAGGGTAGTTCCGAACGAGTCGGCAATTTTGAGTTGGCCGGTCACGGGCAGCGGCCCGTATGCGGCGGACTGCCCTACTCCCACAGTTCCATCGTGGCAGCTCAGGCACAGACTGCTCGTTACACCGAGCGTAGGCTGCGTGTTGCCCTGCTGATGATACGTGGTGCTCTTATATGGCGTGTACGTCTGTTGAGATAGCTTCTGGTTCCACAGCGGAGTAACGCCTCCAAGTCCGCTGTGGGGCGCGTGACAGAACGCGCAACCCAGGCTGCCTTGCGATGTCACCGCCGAGCCGCTTCCCGGCGACAAGTTGTGCGCGCCCAGCACGTCTCCGTTCACCTGCGGGATGGCCCCTGTCGGCCAGAAAATCATCGCGCAAATCAAAGACAGGACCATCTTCATTGTTTTCTGTCTCCCGCTTGAGCGAGCGCGTAGTACTGAAACACTTGCACGCGGCGATTGAACGAATCCACAACGTAAATCCGATCTTTGCTGTCGATCACCAGGCCGGTTGGCAATTGAAATTCCCCTGCCCCCGTTCCACGCTGGCCGAAGTAATAGAGCAACCGCCCCTCCTGATCGAACACCTGCACCATTCCCCATTCCCCGTCGACCACGTAAACGTGGCCCTCGGAGTCGACTCCGATTCCTTTGGGACGAAACATCCAGCCCGCTCCGTCTCCGGCTTTGCCGATGGCGTAACGGAACGCTCCTGAGCGGTCCAGAACCTGCACGCGGAAATTCATAGCATCAACGACAATCAGGTCTTGTCCATTGAGCCGCAACTCTGTCGGGTAATTGAACTCTCCCTCGCCGGTGCCCAGCTTTCCAATTCTCTGTAGCACGCTTCCTTGCATGTCCAGCATGAAGATCTGGTTGCGCAGAGTGTCAGTGACGTAAATTCGTTGCGCCGCCGAATCCACCGCAATGCCCGTCGGCCGCTTGAAGTAGCCTTCGCCGCCTTTCAAGCTTCCAATTGCCCGCCGGAATTTTCCGCTCGCGTCGAAGACGAAAATCTTTCCTACCTGCGAGTCGGTGACGTAGATGTTGTCCTGCGCGTCGACCGTGACGCATTGCGGTGTGAGCATGGGATCTTTTCCGGTGTCCCGCCGCGAAACGAACTTGTATTTCTGCTGGGCGAAATCGAAGATGTGCAGGCCGGCGGCGCCCGTATCTGTCACCAGGATGCGGCCATGCGAATCGGTAGCCACGCTATACGGGCTGACCAGGTAGTGGAAGTCCGGTTCTCCGGCAATGGCATCGACCACCTTGGTCCAGAAGCTGCGTTTGGGCTTGACCTCGCGCTCCAGGCTGAACGTCCGGTCAAAAGCCAGCTTGCGCCCGCCATCCAGCAGCAGATCGGGCGGGGGCGGCAGCGCAATCGATTCTTTCGGTTTCTTAGCGGCGATCGCGGGCGTTACCAACATCGAGGCTGCTGTCAGAAGCACAGCGCAAGCGCCCAGTCGGCTGCACGCACTTAGAAAATATCGAACCATCGTGTGACCCCGACGAAAAACGACGTCGTATTGGCGGGTGTGCCGAGTGCGCTGATGCCCTGACTGAATCGCGTATAGCTTGCCTGCACCCCGATCTTGCGCAGGTGATATTGCAATTGCGAGTTGATAATTTGAGTGTTGTTATGGGAGTAAGTGCTCCCGATGGTATTGCTGATTGCGCGGCTGTAATTACCGGAGATCGTCAGTTTCCGAACTGGTGTGACTGATACTCCACCGCCGTAGCTCGTGCCATTGAACGAAACAAAATCTGTCAATCCAGGTATTGGGGTCGGTGTAACCAGTCCACCCGCTCCCAGCAGCGATATACCGGTGGAATTGGTATAAATGCCATTAATCGCCATCTTGCGCATGCTGAACGATGTTGAGTAGGTTTCGGCGCTGTTGGTAGCCCCACTATATTGGTTAAGACCGCTATGGGTTCCATTAAAGGCTGCCGTCCAATTGATGCCCGCGAAAATCCGGCGTCGGACATTGGCGCTGTAGTTGTAATAAGAAGTCGTATAGGTTACCAGCAATGTCTGTACATTCTGCGCGTAACTGAATGCGCCGGCCGTCTGCCAGCCTCGGAAGTTGCGGAAGAAATTCACGTTTCCCATAAATCCCAGTGCGTTGGTGCCCTGGCCATTAGAACTGTCGATCACCGACGCTGATAACGTGAACATGTCGAGTAGGCGTTTGTCGTAGTTCACGGTTCCGCTCAGGAAACGGCCCGTATAGGTCTTCCCGAAATAAGCCTGGTCGTAGTACGTGGCTTGTGCAGAAGCTGAAAGATAAGTAGTAAACCGGTATCCTGCACCGCCGCCGAAGGTTGAAGAGTGGGAGCCCGAGCCCAGATTCAGGCCGGGGATGATCGTTCCACTGTTCGAAATACTCTGTGTCAGATAGCCCGTCAAGTTATCGGTGTAGCTTTGCGTGACGTTTAAGGTGAGCTTTTCGTTCGGGTGGAACGTCGTGGTCATGTTCTCGTTATTGGCGTCGTAACTTGTCTTGTTGTTCTGCGACAGGGTCGACGCAAATCGAGTATCCGCATTGGCATGATCGTAGGTGATGTTGAACAGCCCCCCGAACGGCAGGCTGTGTTGCGCACCTACTCCAACGTCTTGCCCCGTTGAATTCTGAATCGCTTCCTGCTCGCCCGCGAGAAATTCGGGAAACTTCGAATCGACGGTCGTGTGGTTGTAGAAGCCGTTCAATCGGAATCCGGCAACATCATAGTTCGAATGCAAATTGAGTAGACGCGTGCTCGAGTTGGCTTCATCGCTCGTGCCATAAACGGTGCTGTGCCCGCTTCCTTGGGAGTATCCGACCGACAGCGTCGGCATATTTGGCAGCAGGGCGCTCCAATTGATTCCAAAGCCTTGCCCGCGTCCGTAGGTCGTGAAGTTCGGTTGTCCGACGAGTCCGAAGGTTCCGGTGCTGTTGGCATCGTAGTGATACGACACCGAGCCGGGATACTTGCTGCCGGTGAAGAAATTGGCGCTGCCGAGGATGCCGCTGGCTCCGGTCAACGACTGAGAGCTGGAGTTAGCATTCGATCGGTTGTAGTACGGCGTAGCGTCGAAAGAAATGAAATTAGGATTGTAGTAATAGCCCGAAAACTTCCCGTCCACCGCCAGGTCCAGGCCGTGACTGGACGGGATCGCATCGCCGTAGTTTCCGGTGTAGCCGAACGTAAGCAGTGCTCCCGCGTTCAGCTTCGTGTTATCTCCGACCTGCATTTGTGCGGAGGCCAGCTGTGCCAGCGCCAGAACCGCCAGGCCGAGCATGCGATTCTTCCACTTCATGGTGAGACTGCCTTTCAGCCAGAGGTCAGGGCCCACTTGGGCTACAGAGCTACAACGCACAACGATGGCCAAAGAGAACGATTCCAGAGATGGCATAACTGGCTGAAAAATAGCGGCTTACTGTGACCTTGCAGCCTGCTGTACGTAACTCGGAGCCGCCGAGTGCGGCTTATCACGCGTCGGAGGGTCGTATGACTCAATGGTCCTCGTAAGGAAAGGTCGTTCCTGCTGCCCGACAAAAAAGGCGCGGCTGAGCCGCGCCTGAGTAACACCATTGCTCTCTCGACCTTGGGGTCCTGTCTGCCTATCCAACCTCAATCTTTGCTTTGGCCCGCAGTTGTTTCGCCAGCCCCGAGCGTAGTTTTTCGTATTTCGTTTTCTGCAACTCAACCTTTAAGTCGTTCTGAACCTCTTCCAGCCTCTCCTTGCGTCCGAGTGTGTGCGCATTCAAGCGAATGATCGTATAGGCGCTCTCGATCTGGATCAGGCCGCTGACCTGTCCAGGCTTCATGGTCGCGAAAGTTTTGAGCACCTGCGGCGGCAGCTTGTCGCGGCCAACCGCTTTGTGATCACCCATGTTTACCCGGAAGTCATCTTCCGAGATCTTCTCGGCGAGCAATCCGAAATCCTGATAGCTTTTCGTCGCCTTCGCCTGCCGCAAAGCGTCCTCAGCTTTTTTCTGCGCTTCTTTCGCCTGCTCAGCGCCGGGTTTCAGAGGCGGCACGATCGAGATGCTCTGGAACGTGAAGGTTTCGGCCTGCTGGAATCGGGTTGGATTCTTCTCGTAGTAAGCGCGAACCTCAGCCAGACTTACCGCGGATTTTGCTTCCACATCGCTTTTCAGCACCTGCTCGATCAGCAGGGAACGACGAATCTGTTGCTGCAGCCGCTGCTCGGAACCCCGCATTTCGGATTGGAGAAACTCCTGGAATTGATCAGGACTTTGAAACTGCTTTCGGAACTCACCCTCCTGACGGCGTAGCGTTTCAGACGAGACACTCAGCTTGCGCCGTTCCGCTTCCTGATACAGGAGCTCTTCGAAGATGATCATTTCCAGCGCGCCTTGCCGGATCGCCGCTTCCTGCGCTCTCGGGAAGCCATTGTGCTGTTGCGCGTAG
>JAFAGX010000223.1 GCA_019237515.1 Acidobacteriaceae bacterium | reverse complement strand
GATCCCAAGCCAATGCGCGCAGCTTTGGAAACGCCGCAATCTTGGTGAGCTTCAGCGCTCCTGATTCCGAGGCGATCGGCGGGAGAGCAACAGTTGCCAGGCTGTTCCCAGTTATGGGCGGTAAATTTGCAATTGAGGGCCCGGCTTCAACGCCTACATTCATTGCTTCGCCAGTTGGAATCGTGCGAACGGTTTAGCTACGCCCTTGACTACATTGTCGAGCCGGTCGTCCCACGTGTTGCTTTTAGGGTCATAGATAAACGTGTTGGTAAAGCTCGTCTCGCCATGCTCATCAGTAAAGACCAAAGCGAGCTCATCCTGTTTAGGAGTAGCCACCCCGATGGATTCCGAGGTGGCGCCGCCGTACACATCCAGCCACACGCAGGCGTATTGCCGGGTCTTCTCATTCCAACCGATAAACACGGTGGCTTCGTACTGCGGTTCGCCTTTGTCATTCTTTTCGCGTGAGACTTCGTGGAAGCGCAAGTAATGGTGTTGCAGCACCCACTCCGCGTCGAAGTCATGAGTTACCGCTTGCTTGCCCACTGTCCCCTGCATCACCCACTTGCCGGCAAGATGGTCCAGCAGAGGTGAATTGACCGGCGCCTGTTGCGCCATCGCGACACGAACTGCAAGCATGATCGCGATCACCCACAGTTGCTTCATGTTCGAATTTTTCCTACGTTCACCTGCGGTGAGTCGACAGTCATCCGCAATGATCGCAGCCCTTGTGAAAGATCAAGCACGGCTTATGCGACATTATTCGATCGGCCTACCAGGTAAGGCCCAATGGCCAGCGCATCCATCTTCGTTCGTTGGAAGCAATCGATTGCTTCAGCGGGTGCACACACAATTGGTTCATTTTCGTTGAAGCTCGTATTCAGCACAACCGGAATGCTAGTCTTGCGCTCGAATGCCCGGATCAGATCGTAATAAAGAGGATTCTCCTGGCGCGCGACACTCTGCAGTCGACCGGTATCATCCACGTGGTTCACAGCCGAAAGTTGTTCTCGTTTACTAGCGCGTATTTTGTATACATGCAGCATGAATGGCGAAGGGTGATCGTGCTCAAAGTATTCATGCTGTCGTTCCACGAGCACCGAGGGCGCAAAGGGCCGAAACCATTCCCGGTGCTTGATTCTGGCATTCAGAATATCTTTCATATTGGGCAGCCCTGGATGCGCCAAGATCGACCGGTTACCTAGGGCTCGAGGCCCCCACTCCATTCGCCCCTGAAACCATCCGATCACTTCGCCACGCGCAATTCGCTCCGCAACCGTTTCGAGCAATGGTTCGCGATCAAATCTTCGGTAGCGCAGACCACTTCTCTTCAGCTCAGATTCAATGTTTGTGTCGGAAAACTCCGGACCGAGATAAGAATGCTTCATGTGATGCCGCCGCGACTGCCCCAAAATGCCGTGGTACGCGTACAAGGCTGCCCCGATTGCCAATCCCTCATCACCGGCCGCCGGCTGAATCCAACTGTGGCGAAATGGCGTACGGTCAAACAACTTCCCGTTGGCGACGCTGTTGAGCGCGCAACCTCCTGCCATCGCCAGCTCTTCCACCGGCACACGTTTATGAAGCTGATTCAGCAGATGGAAGAATGCCTCCTCGAAGCGTTGTTGCATCGCATAAGCAAGATCCATCTCCCGCCGCGTGATTTCGCTGTGTGGCTCCCGAGGTGGCCCAAAATGTTTCACCATCTGATCCGAAAAATGCCGCGCCAAACGAACGCGGCCATCCGCAGCAACATGCATTCCCTGGTTGCTTCCCAACGGTTTGAAGTAATTGATGTCCAGCTTGAAACTGCCATTGCTCAGCCCAACGATCTCGCGCAGGCGCTCGTAGTATGTGTCTTTGCCGTACGGCGCCAGGCCCATCACCTTGCCTTCATCGCCATACTGGCTGTAGCCGATGAATTCGCAAATCATGGTGTAAAAACTGCCAAGCGATTGCGGCAAGAAGATGCGTTCGAGTACGTCGATGCGATTGCCTTCGCACCGGGCCATCATCGTGGAAACAAAATCCCCGGACCCGTCATAACTGAATCCCGCCGCTTTTTCCCAGGGCGAGCAATAGTAAGCGCTGGCGATATGGGCGATATGGTGCTCAATGCAGTGTTGGCGAAACCGGAGCGCGCTTTGGTCAACATGCAACCCTTCAGCCAATAGTGCGCGCACATCACGCATGGCTTGTTTACGCCGGCGGAGATGAATGAAATTGAGAATGCCCGCTGGATTGGCAAGAACATATTGCAGCTTTTTGGCGAGATTGGCTTCCGTGTCCTGGCCGATGGCGACGTGGTCAATATCGGTGACTTTCGCCCCAACGAAATCGAGGCAGGCTTGCACCGCCATCGCAGGAAAACCTGCGTAATGCTTGATACGGTTTAAGCGCTCCTCGGCGATCGCAAACTTCACCTCGCCATCTTCGACGATGGCGGCCGACGCATCGGCGTGAAACATGTTAAGGCCCAGAATCAGCATGCGATGAAAGAGATCAGATTTTTTCAGCAGCGAACATCACTAAGGGTCCCCACAGGCGGCTTCTTTGAGCTAATGCGGGGAGCGGGCTTCCGAGCGACAACTCTTTCCTCACGGAAAATCCTGTTCGCATCAACAACTTCTGAAATTCGGCGCGAGAAAATTCTTGGCGTGAATATTTCACAAATTTCATCCAATCGATTCCGACCAGGGAACCCCAGCGCTGGCACTCCACCTGAACGCGACGCACCACGGATTTTCGATTGGGTACCGAGACCAACAACTGGCCGCCGCGTTTCAAAACCCGCGCAAATTCCTGAACGCAAGCACATGGATCCGATACATACTCGAGCACACTCGAGCAGAGGATCCCATCTGCGCAACCATCAGGTAGAGGAAGCTTTGCGATCGTGCCGATGCACGCAAATTGAGCGCGTGTGGAACTGTCGGAACATATTGCGTTGTTATGAGCTGCACGAACCATCTCAGGAGCTGCATCCATCCCTACCACTCGGCAGCCTCGGGCCGCTAACCAGCGCGAAAGTGTCCCCGAGCCACAGCCAGCATCCAGCCAGAGAGCACCCGTCAGATTCCGGCCTTCGAGACATTTCGCCAGAACCGTTTCGCGCGCACGGAACGCATGTTTTCGATATCGACCCTCCCAATCGCATGCCAAACCACGGTGATACGTGATCGCGTCAGCGGAGAGGCTATGCATCTGGTCCAGGTTCCCCTTTCATCTTCATTTCATAAATTTTTGCTTTGATTTGAAAAAACTGAATGCTCTGAAAGCCGCAATAAATCAGACCGGGCATGCCATCCAGGAAGCCGAGACGGAATAGATATCGATAAAGAAAGAACAAAAATGACGACCCCGGCAGGGGAAATAATTTATTTTTCAACCAGCGTCGCCGCTGTGCCTGAGTTCCGAAGAACGATGGAGCTATATCCGGGGACCCGACTTGCTTCTGAACCCAGGCCTTCGCCTCCCAATTTGAATACTCATCATGTTTGCGGATGTAGCGGGAAAGCGATTCTACGTTGTAGTGCCGAACGGAATTCCGCAGCTTCGCAGTCCGACCATCTACAATCACGTGCTCATGCACTTCCATATCGCCCATGGACGAGTTCTGGTCCCGCACCCGGCACTCGAAACGTCCTTTGCCTCGTCGAAAAAGTGAGAGCTTGTAGAAATCAGCGCCTGTGTGGCGAAGACGCCGTCCGAGGAAGTGCATCTGCAAAGAGATGTAATATCCATCGAAGCGAGAATCCTGAATCGCTTCGCGGATTTCAGCAGCGAGCTGCGCAGTCAGCACTTCATCAGCGTCTAGCAGAAGAGCCCAGTCGTACGCTAATGGAAGCGTGTCTAAAGCCCACTGCCGTTTCTTGGGCCATCCTCCCTGATAATAGAACTGGACGACTTTCGCCTGGAAAGAGCGCGCAATCTCGACTGTATGATCGCTGCTTTGCGAATCGATCACGTAAACTTCACCGGCGCCACGCACAGATGCCAAGCACCGCGCCAGGTTGTGTGACTCGTTGCGCACAGGAACAATGACGCTGATCGGGAGAAAATTGCTCGATTCGAGTGCAGCTCCCGTTTGCGACTGCGAACACGCCTGGGTTTCAGATGGCATGGAGTTTCGAATGATCGTAGCGGTCGGGGCATGTTGATTCGCGAGGAACACCTCGAGTTTGCGTGAGCTCACGGGCGAGAGCAATCAAATCGCGAACGTGATTGCCCCAGGAAAAATTCTGCGCTCGTAACTTCGCTTCGTTCGACAGCTCTCGTCGCAACGTCGAGGAGTTTGCCACCTGCATCAATAGCGCGCAAAGATCTTCTGGCGAGAAGCGGGGGAAATAGCGAGCAGCTCGCCCGCATATCTCCTGGTGCACCGGCAGATCGGAAGCGACTACAGGCATTCCGCAAGCCATCGCCTCCACCAAAGGATGCGCAAAGCTTTCCGCGTATGCAGGACTGACGTAAATATCACACGCACTGTAAAGCCGGTGAAGCATCGAGTATGGAAGCGATCCCAGTTCTACCACCTCTTCTTGGATCCCCAGCTTGCGGACTAATGTCGCCGCCCTATCCGCGCGATATGAACCGGGGTTGTCTTCTGCTTGCAGATGACAAGTTAGGAACAAACGCACTTTTTTTCTCGGGCGCGTTCGCAAAATCGATATCGCCGAAAGCAGCGTTTCGAAATTGCGATAGTAGTTGTAATGACTGACAAACAACAGGCGCACGCTATCGCGAGCAGAATCGAGTTTGTCCTTTATCTCGTCAGGTAGCGGGCTGCCATCGCCAAAAAACACATTCTGATCGAAGCCGTGATAGATTGCGTGAATTTGCTTTCCTGTCCACGTCCGCAACTCTTCCCCAAACGTCCTGCTGGGTGCGATGGTAACGTCACTCCATGAGATCGAGCGTTTGGCGAAGAAGCTCTTGACGCAGTGATCTGTGAGCAATCCGTACTCTTCGCGTGACCTTAAATCGCGGCGAAACTCAGGGCAGGTGTAAAGCGAGTTCCCCGACAGCAGGATTTGCGGAACCGGTGAATTTCGCAGGGCGAAATTGCCCGCAGAAATCAGAACGTCGGCCCCCACGCGTCGGATGCAGCCCGGCAACATGGCCTGCTCAAACAAAAACCGCCGAGCCGCTGCTTCAGGAGCGCCACAATCGCAAAGGGAAATGTTCGCAGAACCGGCAACTTCATCCCTGAACCTGCGATTCACTGCAACCGTGACTTTTACGCCAGCCTGGGCAGAAAACTGCGGCAGCACATTTCGAAGATAAGTAAATCCGCTCGCGCAAGTGGCTCCGAGCGCGTTCAGGAAAATGTGCATGATGGATTGCTGGCAACCAGGCTGCGCGATTGAGCATAATTTGCGAAACGAGTCATCCCCATGAACGGAGCAATCCGAGTCGCCGGTTCTGTCGATGAAAAATCCGGCAGCATGAGCGCGAATACCCAGAACAAAACGCAGGTGTGATAGCCGACTGCAAAGAGCCAGTCTTCAAAACCGGCATGAACGAGCGCCCCTGCTATAAATATCGCCAGCGGCACCGCCGGCGAAGTGGCCATACCAGTGCGGCGGATCCACATGCAAATACTGATGGCCTTGCCCGCCAGCAAAAGCAACAAAGCGCCAAACGGCACAACCCCAACTACACCTACCCATTCGGCGATTTCAAGATAGCTGTTGCCGTGCTCTCTGCTAACCTGTCCGCCCGAAGCGAACCGAATGTTGACCTGCGTTTTGTCATAGGCGGTAGCGGTCGTGCCAAACCCCGCGCCGAGGTAAGGATGTTGCTGCAAAGAGAGAATGGTCTTCTCCCAAACCGTTTTGCGTGACGCCAACACACCCTCTTCTCGTTTACCTTTATAGACAAACCTGGAGGTGACGGAATCATCGTCAGGCTGATTGACTTCCGGCAACGGTACGAAAGTCGCCACCAGGAAAGCCGTAACCAAAACCACCGCCAACCCGGTAAACATAAAGCGGTACCGGCGCAATGTGATGCAGAGTAGTGTCGAGGAAGTGAGGGCGGCGACAATACCCGCCCGTTCGTAGCTGCTCAGTAACAATAATTGACAGAGCAGCACCGCCAACATTCGTCGCCGGCGCAGCGAACGAGAATTGCTTACCAACAACCCCCAAAGCAGGAATGGGAGCGCTACCACTCCCATGGCAACTCCCAGAGAGTTGCGGTTGCCAAAGAGTTCCAAATGCAGCCCGAAGTACGCCACCGCGCTGACATACACCAAAGCCTCACATCCCCATACCAGGCTGCTGAAGAACTTCTCTTCCCTTCCAATCACTGCAGCGCGCGCGCCGGTAATGGAGTAGACGAACAGCAAAAGAAGACTGAGAGCTTTGAGCAAAGCTACATCCGGGTACACCGAGACGAGTGCGGAAACGATCGCCGTCAGCACGCACCCTAGCGCTACAAGATGAGGCAGCCTGACTGGACAGTAACTGCGTTGCAACCAGTAAAGGAATCCGACAATGGCCCCGGTACCAAGAACGACCCATCGCGCAGACACCCACAGACTGTGCCCCGGCACCCACATGCCTGCGAGCAAAAAAACTGTTATCAGTACGGGGAAAAAAGCTTCACGGAATTTCACCAAAATTGCCAGCAGGAGTTCCAGGAATATGAATCCTCCCAGCATTGTCGGATCTGTGAAGTAAAACGGGCGTTTCACAAGCACATAAAGAGATAGGATGCAGCCTGCGGCGATAGCCAGCCCACGCCAGAGTCTAGACGTACTCAGGCCGGACCTCCGCATTTGCCAGCACCGCATTCGCGATTCCTGCGGCGCACGCTTCTGGTGAATACTGCTGTATTTTCCTCAGGCTCTGCTGACTCATGGACAAACGCATCTTGGGATTACTCGCCAGCTCGTTCAAGGCAGCCAAAAGCTGCGCCACATCGGCGGTTCCGACTAACCGGCCATTTGCGTCGTCGACCAAGTCTGCGGCACAGCCAGCCGCTTTGCTGCATATAACCGGCAACCCACAAGCCATGGCTTCGTTCACGACCAGGCCCCAGGGATCAGTGTGAGTGGGAAAAACAAAAATGTCAGCCAGACCATACAAGATGGCTAATTGTTCACGTTGCAGAAATCCGATGATGCGAATTAAATCAGAGTTCGCAGCCTCCACTTGCCTTTTAAGATGTGATCGAGCGGAGCCATCACCAACAAATACCAAGCCGAGGTCCCGTTGGACTTGGCCTGGGAGCGCCAGATAGGCGTCGAGCAGATCGAAAATACCTTTTTCTGGTTCCAATCGGCCTACAAACAAGAAATACCGCCCAGGTAACTGAAACGCTTCACGATGTACGCTGGCAGTTTGGCGCGCAACCCACGCTGCCTGCGAAAAGAATGTATTGTCCACAGCGTTTGGTGCTGGGAAGACTCGATCTTCGGCAAGATCATAGCTCCTCAGATACTCGAATGACGATTTTCCGGGAACCACAAAACCATCACACTGCCTGATGAACTTGAGCTTAAGATTCTCGACCAGGACTGATCCGCTTCTGCTGTCCTGGGCTGTACTCTCGACCCAAAGCAAAAACGGCTTATCATTACGTCGCGCCCAGCGGAGAGCTTCCCACGAAGCAAAATAGTTGTAACCACCGCAAACGATCACGTCAGCCGAAATATGCTGCAATATCTCGCCCATTCCCCAGTTGAGAAGAATGTTGCGACCATAAATCCTGCGCCGCCATGAAGGCAGGATCTCATACGCAAATTGAATATCCGCTTTTGGTACCAGCCATTGCCGTTGCGTGGGATCGGTTTCTGCAAGAAAGATGACGTGCAAATCAATCCCAGGCTGGCGCGCGAGAGCGTTGAATACAGGCACGCGGTAGGGCGCAATAATTTCGGTGATGAGCACGACGCGACAGGTCAAGCCGTGCACTCCTGGTATAACTGGGCGAGCCGTGCAGCTTGATGTTCGATGGTCAGGCCTCGCTGGACCGTCGTCCGAGCTGCAGATCCGATTTGACCTCGCAGTTCTGGGTCTTCCAGCAACGCGGACAGGCCGTCAACCATGCTTTTCACGTCTCCGGGATCGGCCAGCCAACCATTCTCACCGTGACGGATGATGTCCTCAATCCCCTGCCCTCGGCACGCAATTGCAGGCTTCTCCGCCGACATTGCTTCCAGGTAAACACACCCGAGGCCCTCGTAACGGCTGGGAAGGGCGAAAATCGCACAGCGCTGCATCGCATTCGCAACTTCTTGCCTGCTCTGCCGGCCAAGAAAGCGAACTTTACTTGTGATGTTCAGACGCATTGCCAAGTGAGTCAGCATCGAACGCTGCGGGCCATCGCCGATAATTTCGCACAAGATATCAGGATGTTTTTGCAGGACGATGGCCATCGCATGCAGCAGTACTTCATGGCCTTTCGTAGCGATTAGGTCCCCAACGCTGAGAACGATCGCATCCTCGCTACGATCTGGACCCGGGAAAAAACGATTTTGATCCACGCCATTGTGAACAACGCTTGTTTTCACGTCCTTCATCCGCGCGCTTAGCTGATCTGCAACCCGTCGGCTGATACAAATAACGCGACTTGCGGAACGATAGACACGCTCCGCCGAGTCCTGACACCACCGACCCGAATAACCTTGCACCTGCCGGGTAAAGAAAGCATCCAAGCCATGCACCGTAATAACAAAGGGCATTCCTTGTTCGCGAGACAGCAAGCGTGCGGCATGGCCACAAGGCAATGCAGCATGCGCGTGAATCAGATCAAACGGCCGCTCGGAATGCAGGTTGCCGACCGTCGAAGCAAGCCGCTGATATAAAAGCTTTCCGGAGGACGCCAGTCCCAAGCCGCCAGGAATTGCCGCGTAACGAATCCAATGTGCTGGATGACCATTCGGAGTTGATCGCGCTTGATAGAACGGCTCGACCGCAATCACATACGATTCAATTCCCAATTTCGCTAAGGCGTTAATCGGCTCGGCAACAAAACAGCCTCTCCCATCGTCGGAGGCACTCGGGTAAAACGGCGTCAGCGTCAAAACGCGCATGAATCAGGTGTGTACAAGAAACCTGCGGACGTACCATCCACAGCTCGCGATGTAAACCGAGGCACCGACAGCGACGACGAGGTAAATCTGCGACGAGTAGGCGGTCGTGACTCTAATGGCGACCAGCATCAGCATTGCAGAACCAAACGCAACCCACAGCATTGGATTCTTCAGTACACCATGGAGCTCAGGAATTCTTGCCAAAGCTGTCGCCGCTACAACCAACTCCGCAAGCACCAACGCCAGTGCAGCGCCTTTCAAACCCAATGCGGGTATAAGGGTCGCATAGAGAAAGATTCCCGCTCCAGCACCGGCCGCCGTCGAAACCAGGTAAGCACGATGCCGCCCCATGGCAAAGAGAATTGTGCCGCAAAACAGCGATGCAGCCGAGGCAGTCACCACATAAGGAGCCATCCATTGCAGTACTCCAGCAGCCGGAAGAAATCTCGCGCCCATCACCAAAGGAACAATCAAATGCGCAGTGCCGATGAGTCCGATCGCCAACGGAATGCTGACAATAGCAAGAATTCCCATCGCAAATTTTGCGAGTTTCCTGAGCCGCTCGGTCGACTCGGCAACCGCAATTCGCGGCATCAGGACTTGGCAAAACGTGACGATGAAGCCTCGAACAATATCTACCAACCGGGCAGCAGCGGCGTAGAACCCGAGAGCAAAGTCCCCGAGCAACCATCGCACGCCGACATGACCCGTGCGATGGTACAGGTTGGACATCAGCGTGGAACTGGCGTAATGAAAACTAGGCCGAAGAATTTCGGCCCAGGTATGTGGCCGTAGATGAAATCGAAACTTGGTTCCCTTACGCCATAACACAGCCCAACCCGTGAGTCCGCACAACGCAGAAGAGCACAGAATGCTGCTGGGCACCCAGATCACATCCCGCGCACTTCGCACGAAAACGAAAATCATTGAAGCGTAGAGTATCTGCTGCGTGACATTCAGCACAGAACGGATATGAAACAACTCCAACGCCCCCAGCAGATGATCAGCGACCAAGAGATTCACCAATGAAACACCGATCCCATAAAAACGCAGCAGGTCACGCACTTTCCCCACCGGCTCGCGAGACGCTACCGCCAGCAAAGCGATCAAGGCGATTGCAGAAGCGATGAATCGCAAAAAGAGAACATCCGGAATAATTTGAAATGCAGCTTCTCTCTGCGCTGCCACGCGCTGCGTGAGGAATACGTTCATGCCAGGATCGCCAATGATATTGAGGAAGGCGCAAATCGCTACCACATAGCTCCACTGCCCATAAGCTTCAACGCCCAGCCGGCGCACAAGATAAGGAAACGTAACCGAGGTGATGAGAATCCCGGCAGTCTTCGCTCCCGCCACGGAACCCAGATAACCCGCATAGCGCCGCAACGAAATAAAGCTCGCTCTCATGTTGTGCGTTTTCTCAACTCTGCTGCGGTGATTACTGGCTAGGCAACTTTGCTTAGCACCAACCAGCGGAACAGAATTGCGCTATGGTCTGCTCCCGCCAAATGCTGCCGGTTGAGCTCTGCTACATTTTCAGGAGCAAGAATTTGGTCGAACTTCTGAGAAAGTTCATTAATGGCAACCTTCATCTGAGGACGCAGGCTGGTCCGGAACCAACTCGCAAGCGGCGGCGTAAATCCCTGTTTGTTTCGCCAACGTATTCGTTGGGGAACGAAATCAGGCAGCGAATGGCGGAGGAGCGCTTTTCCGTGCCCGTGAGCAAAATGAATCTTGGGGGGCAGGCTAGCCGCGAATGTGAACAACTGGCGGTCGAGAAATGGCGTGCGACACTCAAGCCCGCAGAACATGCTGGCACGGTCGATTTTGACCAATATCTGCTCTGGCAGATAGGACCTCGTTTCGCTCTCCATCGCAGACAGTGGAAAACGCAATCGGGCATGGTATCTGGCCAGTCGTTCGAGTTCTTTCAGCCCGATATTTGCATCAGCACGATATGCAGGCCGAAACCAGGAAAGCACTGCTCCTTTTTGCTCGGAATGGAGAAGGTCGCAATCACTCTTTTGCAAGAATCCTAAGAAGTTATGTCCCCGCCAATGCTTTGGCCATGATCTTAGGGCAAGACCAGCGGCTCGATTCACTCCCGGAAAGCGACGGAGGGAATGAAAGCGAAAGTATGAAAACATCCCGCGGTATCCTCCAAACAATTCATCGCCGCCCTCGCCGGACAGCATGACCTTGCAGAACTGTCGGGCCGCCCGGCAGACAGCAAACGTCGGGAACATCGACGCATCCGCAAACGGCTCGTCGTAGTGCGAAATAAGAGCATCGAAGGTTTCCAGGAGTTTTGCAGAAGAAAAATGCACTTCGTGATGATCTGAACCCAACCGCTCCGCAATCTGCCTTGCATACGGTGCTTCATTCAATTTTTCGTCATCAAAACCTACACAAAAAGTTTTAAGAGGAACTCCCGGCCGCAATTCTGTGATCGTACTGGCGACCAGCGTCGAGTCGACTCCGCCGGACAGAAACGCTCCCGTTGGAACATCGCTGCGCAAACGTAATCGCACGGCAGTCTTGAATCGATCGAGAAAGGCTTCGGCCGCCTCTTTCCTCTTTACACCGTGAACGTCGTCCGGGCTAAATTTCGGCTCCCAATACCGGACCCTGCGTAGAGCGCTTCCGGCAGCGAGAAGCAGCGCTTCGCCTGCGCACAATTTTCTGATTCCTGCCAGATGCGTTCGCGGGGCTGGAATATATCCGCTCACCAAAAACTGCGCCAGCGCAGGGATATCGAGGTTTCGGTCCGTTTGTAGCGGCAAGAGCCCTTTCAGCTCGGAAGCAAATGCGAGTTCGCGACCCTCGAGTTGGGCCCAATACAACGGCTTCTCTCCAAACCGATCGCGCGCGAGGAAGATCTGTTCCTTCTTTACATCCACAATAGCGAAGGCGTACATGCCCTCAAGCTCGTCCAGGAGAGCAGCGCCTTTCTCTTCGTAGAGGTGAACCAACACTTCGACATCGCCGTCACTCGAGAACCTGTGCTCGCGACGCAGCAGATCGCTTCTGAGCTCAACGTAGTTATAAATCTCGCCATTGCAGACGACCCAGACCGTACCGTCTTCGTTACTGATGGGCTGCGTTCCGCGTATGAGATCGATCACCGCCAAACGCAAATGTCCCAGCAAACATCGGCGATCCATAATGATCTTCCGGCCTTGCCCATCCGGTCCTCGATGACGTAGAAGATCCGCGGCCTTGTCCGCCCAGCGCAGATGCGATTCCTCCAGCGGGCGTTCTGGATCAAAAATGCCGAATATTCCACACATATTTAATTCGAGGTTCGTCCCGC
>JAFAGX010000023.1 GCA_019237515.1 Acidobacteriaceae bacterium | reverse complement strand
ACTGATTCCGGCGCAGTTCGTGAAGCCCTATCGCAAGTCCAACAAGAACGACTTCCTCGATGCCGAAGCGATCGCCGAGGCTGTGACCAAACAGAACATGCGCTTTGCCCAACTAAAGACCCAGGAGCAACTGGACTGGCAGGCCATACACCGTGTGCGGGATCGGCTGGTGCAGCGACGCACCGCGCTCATCAACGAGATCCGGGGATTCCTGCTGGAACGCGGCATCACTTTTGCAGCCCAGCCCATTCACCTTCGAAAGAACCTGCCTGGGCTGATTGAAGATGCCGAACAGAATGTGAGCCCGCGTTTACGCTGGCTGCTGAATCGCATGTGGCAAGAGTGGAAACAACTGGAGACCGACATCCAGGCGATCACCGACGAGATTGAGCGCATAAGTAATGAGGATGCACGCTGCCGACAACTCCGTCAGATCCCTGGCTTCGGCCCGCTGGTTTCTACCGCCACCGTGGCTGCTATCGGCAACGGTGCTGCCTTTCGACGCGGACGCGACTTCGCGGCCTGGGTGGGCGTTGTGCCACGACAGTATTCCACCGGTGGTAAGCAGAAACTGTACGGGATCAGCAAGCGTGGCAATGTCTATCTGCGTCGCATGTTGATTCACGGTGCCCGCTCGGTATTGTTCCGCGTGAAGTACGACACTGGAGGATTCGGGCAATGGGTGCGGCGGTTGGCGCAGCGTGCTCCAAGCAACAAGGTGGTGGTGGCGATCGCCAACAAACTAGCACGCATCGCCTGGGCCGTGTTGTCCAGCGGCCGAGACTACCGACATCAGCCGATGCCACAGCTGGCGGCCGCTTGATGGCCGTGGAAAAGACGCTGCGCGTGGCAAGCACACTACGCTTTCCACTTTTCCACGCCACGACGGCTGAGTTTGAACAACGTTCTACCCTTAAGGTCTGCGGAGGAGAGAAGAAGACGAAAGAACAGTCCAACGGCGTGTCGGAAAACCTGGTTGAGTGAATGCGTCCTTCGTGACCGAGCCATTTATAAGGACCGACGCGTGCGGATCATCATCGAGTGCCCGGAGAGCGATTTCTCCACCATGAGGCCGGATACATTTACGCGGACTATCCCTTCGTCCAACTTCAAACCTCTTGCAGTTCGGCGGCGGACCATACATTCACTCAGAATCGTTTTCACCTAAGACCAGACATCCTGCGTCACCCTTTGCAATGCATTTTATGAGATGATCTTAGGAACGCATATTGCTTCGATTCCATGACTTCCCAGGCGTTTGATCCCAATCTTGCGGCAGAACAGCCTCATGACGGCGCTCAAATAGACTTGCTGCTGGCTGACAGCTGGAACGCTCCGCTTTGGAAGCGATTGCTGGGCGAAGTGCGGGACAAGATCGCCCCAGAGAAATTACCGCCTCTGCATCTGACTTCCCGGCCAGTCGACGTCGGGATGCTGCAAGGGGACCGCCTGAGCTTGCCCTGGTATCGAACGGTCTTCACAAATCTCGGTGATGTAATTTCGCCGGAAACCCTGCCCCCGCTCGAACTCGAATCGAGGCCGGTTGATGTTGGCGAGCTCATTGCCGATCAGATGGCACACCCCTGGTGGACATCACTGTTGCGCAATCTGGCTGACAAAGTTGCGCCGGAACGAATGGCGCCGCTGGAACTGACTTCGAAGCCGATGGATCCCGGCGGGAACTCCGATTCCATGCTGCTTCCCCGCTGGTCCTCCGTGATCAGCACCCCGAAAGTTTTCCTACCAGACAAGCCGAAGCAGGACTACGTGATCACGTTGCCGAAACCCACAGTGACCAAAC
The DNA here is from genome assembly GCA_019237515.1 of Acidobacteriaceae bacterium. Next base: position 1,639 of record JAFAGX010000023.1, on the reverse strand, counting down.
CAAAGCCGGATGCCGCGGAGGTGCAGTTCATCCATGCGGTGGAAGCCGATCTGAAACGAGATTTGCGGCGCTCGGTTTTTCGGCAACGGCTGTGGATCTCGCTTGCGGCTTTGGAGATTCTGGCTTTACTCGGCACGTCGCTGTGGTGGAAGTAGAAAGGCCAGTTGTTCACCACGGAGGACACAGAGACCCACAGAGGTCTACATTTCCAGTTACAGCTCTGGTCGCCTTAGCCGGCACGTCGTTGTGGTGGCAGTAAACTCAAGAACCTGTTTTCAGTGAGCCCCTGAGAATTGGCGGCGGAAAAGGCGCACAGCCATCAAGGCTAAAATTATGGCTACTGACAGAATAGCGATCAGATGCCATTTCAACTGCGAAACAACCTGGCGGAGAATGTGTAATTCATCAAACGAGGTCCACTCGTCTTGAATTTTGCCATCGACAATTCGCCAAATCGTAATGCCAGGTTCTTCAAATTTCACTCCCGTCGCCGGCAGCCAGCCGATGCGAGCCGTGTTTGTGCCGCGCGCCGTCCACACAGCAGTCACGAAGTCTTCGTCCGCCACCATCAGGTCCACCGTCAGCTTCATGTCGGGCGCTACCTGCTTCTCCCAGCGGGCTGCGGCCTGGTCCTCCTGTAAATTGAAATTCCTGTGCAGCCCATGGTTCACAAAATCTTTGGCGTAAATTTGGTCTGCAACCTCAAACCGACCCTGACTGAGAATCTCGTCAAACACCCGCATCGCAATCGCCCGATTGGCTTCTTGCCGGAAAGGGTGCGCCGTGCTGGTTGTGGCTGCAAAGGCCACGCTCATCGTCGCACAGACAAAGAGCACTAAAGCCAATGTTAGCTTCACGTCTGCCTCACTTAGTTCGCAGTTCCGGACGTCGTGCTCTGTTCCGCGGCAGCCTGCACCAACTTTTGCACGGATGGCACAATCATGAGCAGTAGTTGCGCTTGCTGTTTTTGCGCATCTTGCAACAACGAAGTCTGCTGCGCGATCCAGGAGTCCGGCGGCCGCTGTTGGCGATCAAGATAATCGAGTGCCTGCAAACCCGCATCACCAACCTGCGACAAGGTAACCGAAAGCGGAGCCACTTCATTTAGAAGAAACGAGTTCTTTTCGAGTGGCTGCAGAGCCGCCTGGTTCGCACTCCAACTGCTTAAAAGCGTTCTCACCTCGGCCGAGGTTGCGACATCGGCCTGCTTTGCAACAATCGAATCCACCATGGCTGCAAACCACCGCGCCGTCATGCTCTCCGGATGAACTGCATCGACTAACCGGTTCAACGGGACAAAACTGGTTGGCTCAACCGCCGCAGTCTCTTCGCGCGTGTAATCCTTTACGGGTTCAACTACGTCGGCAAGGGTTTTCAAAGCCCCAATGTCATCTGAGCCGGAGGTACGGCGCAACATGGGCTCGTAGTAGGAATTCTGCGTAAGCCCGCGCCACTCCAGCCAATCACTGGTTGTCTGTAAGCGGGAGTACATCGAGTTCACGTCGGTCACATTCTGTGGCGACCAGAGCCGTTCGGCAATCGCCGCCATTCGCGGCCAGATGCGCGAATCGACAGTTTCCGGAGACACATATTCCGACCAGATACAAGCCTCGCCGCCGAGAATCCGCTTCGCTTCCTC
>JAFAGX010000367.1 GCA_019237515.1 Acidobacteriaceae bacterium | reverse complement strand
GTGGCGATCTGCCGTTATTTCGAGGAACTTCAACCACAACCAGCTCTGTTCGGCACTGGTCCGGAGCAGCGCGCACTGATCGAGATGTGGAACCGTCGCATAGAGTTTACGCTGCTGCAACCAATTGCCGACGCGTTCAGGCAGCGCCATGATTTCTTTAAAGGCCGAATTCGCCAACTGCCCGAATACGCTGAAGTGCAGCGTCTGAACGCCGAGGATGGCCTCGCCTGGCTTGATCGAGAACTGGCCGGGCACCGCTTTATTACAAGCGATCAGTTCTCGATCGCCGATATAACCGCTCTCGTGGCGATCGACTTTGGCCGTGTTTCAAAAATCGCAATCAAACCCGAACAAACAAACCTCGCGCGCTGGCACTCGGAAGTTGCGGCCCGTCAGAGCGCAAAAGCATAATTTCCGGGTCAGCTTGTAGAGAGAACAAAAATGGCTCGATAGGTCTCGTTACTCGATACACACGAGTGAGACCCGCTTCCAGGGTCGCGATAAGGGCGCTAGGTAACCAGCGCCCTTACCGCGACCCAAATTGATCGACTAAACAAGCCTTCGAATTGGAAGCGACGAAATGTCGAGAAATCCTTTACGATCCGGCGATTAAGAAAAATCCTGTGAGAGTTTTGGTACCTTTGTTTGAATTTGACCAGTCTGGAATGGCGAATTGCAGAACCCTGGCTGACCATGGTTATGCTTCCGCTTCAATCGGCCAAAACCGCGCACGCCGTGGAAGAAGTTCTGATGCATTGGCATTTCCAGGTGTCAATTAGTCACGGCATCTCCGAATCGATGCTCGCGGACAATACAAAAAGTGAATTTAGAGCAATGAATATGCAAGGTAAATGAGGAGAGAAAAGGCGAAGCAGATGGAGTCAAGGAAATAGTACTCGATTCAGACTGCTTTGGGTATCGGCGCAGCTGAGCAGAACGTATGTTAAACCGCTCTATTGACTGGCTGTTGATCCCGAGTACAGGGACCGCTGGCTTGCGCGTGTTCTGATAGAAGAGATTATTGTCCGGCACACTGAGTTAAATGTAATCCGGCAACTGCAACCATGACTGTTGGTGGTAAGTCAATCAAGGAGCAGCAATGAAACTGATCTGGACGCTACGCTGCCTGAATCGAGACTGTAAATGGGGTGAGGAAGGGGAGAGCCTGCCAACTCTGCTGGAGGCCGCCCGCCAGCATATTGACCAGTTCGGCTGGCCGGATCATCGCTATGAGTTACATAACCGTCTGGAGAAGCAGTGCAAGAAGCAGCCATGATGATGATTTTTTCGCAACCTTCTAGCTTTTGAGCAGCTTGACTGCACGATCGTCAGAAGATTCTTTTATGCTTTCCTCTGTAGTATGCTTCGAATCTCCCCTGATTTCTCCTTCAGCCTCTAGGTCGAGAAGCCACTTGGCAAAGCCTATCGGAGAAAACTTTGCTTTTGCCGATGCTCCGAGCTCGTCCTCACGAACCCTTTTCAGTTCCGTTAAGGGACCCTCTAAGGAAATACTAAGGACTAAAGATATCGGCGTGCTTTATGGCACGCCGATATTGTTCGCGGCTACGCTGACGTTTCGAGCAGCTCGGCGTTGCCGATGGGCTCGTACTTGCCAGAGGCGGGCATCGGACGCGTACCGGGCTTAATCTCGAACGGCGAAGTTAGGCCCATTTCCTTTGCGATCTCGCGCAACGCGGGCACAACTTCTTCGCCCAGCAATTTAACGCATGTGCGGCGATCCTTTAAAGGAACTGGTCCGTCGAGCCAGAACGAGAAAATGCCTGGACGTAATACTTCGAAAATATAGCGCAGTTTCTTTACCAGCGTCTTTGGCGAACCTGTAACGATTTGGCCTTGTTTCTGCCAGTCTGGATAGCTGTCATACAGACGCCGCTTGAGTTCCTGCACCTCCGCCTCATTCTCAGGATCGTGGTCAACGGTAGAGCGTCCGGGCAGGTTCGGGTTGGCGAACTGACTGGCCAGGCGGCGAGTCGCCTCCTTCGAATTGTAACCTGGCGGGAACATCCACTCCGGTCTGGCAAAATGCGAGAATCCGCCACCGAACAGGAAAGCCTTGCCAAACTCGGCCGCTTTTTCGTCGGTTTCATGACAGAAAACCGGCTGCAGATAGCCGAAATTCTCGGGACCCGCCTGGTAACCCTGATCGGCGGCAATCTTGGCGTACATGTTCCACAGCTCACGGGTCGGCTTGAGCATCGTGGCAAGAGCAACGTAGGGATATTTATGCTGCGCCGTCCACACCACGGTCTCGGGGCTGATCAGACCGGGAATCCAGATTGGCGGATGGGGCTTTTGCAGTGGCAGCACCCACGGATTCACGAAGCGATAATGGAAATGCTTGCCCTCGAAGCGGAACGGGCCCGGCCGCGTCCATGCCTGGATTATAAAATC
>JAFAGX010000511.1 GCA_019237515.1 Acidobacteriaceae bacterium | reverse complement strand
ACGGTAGCGCCAGCGGGAACGCTAACATCTTTGCCGACTGCCGCGATGTTGCCATCTTTGATGTAAACGCTGCCATTCGAAATGCTGCCGTGCGTCACGGTCATCACAACAGCATTCCTTATCACAACTTCGTTGTGCGGGGCCTGTGCTGCTGCAAAAACAGATAAAGCAGCGATCAGCAGAATTACGTATATCGGAACACGATTCATTCTTTGTTACCTCAGAATTAGAAGCAAAAGAGATCGAAATTGTAGGAGGCGATGCGCCTGTCGTCAATCCAATGGGACGTATATGATTATGAACTCGATACTCCAGCATATGCGCGCTGTCGTCCAACGCGTCAGCCGGGCCCAAGTCTCGGTGAATGAGCAAATCGCCGGCAGAATCGGACGAGGCTTGCTGGTATTGCTCGGGGTCTCGCGAGAAGATTCTGAAAAGGACGCCCACTATTTAGCCGACAAGATCACAGGCCTGCGCATTTTCGAGGATGAAAGCGGCAAGATGAACCTCGAAGTGGCTTCGGTTGCCGGAGCGATCCTGGTCGTATCTCAATTCACCCTCTACGGAGATGTGCGCCGCGGTAAACGTCCATCCTTCGATGCTGCCGCGCCTCCGGAACACGCCCGTGAACTCTATGAATGTTTTGTCCAGCGAATCCGCGCCAGCGGCCTTGTCTGCGAAACCGGACGCTTTCAGGAAATGATGCAAGTAGAATTGGTCAACGATGGGCCAGTCACAATTCTGCTGGACTCGGCAAGAACCTTCTAAGCCTCTGTGTTCTCTGTGTCCTGTGTGGTTTCAAATTACGAACTACGCCGTGACCGCTTCCGGTTTCGGCCTTCCGGCAAGCAACTGCCGAAGCACAAATTGCAGAATGCCGCCGTTCGCGTAGTACTGCGCCTCCTGAGGCGTGTCGATACGCACCAAGGCGTCAAATTCAACTGTCTTCCCGCCGCTCGTTGCGTTCACTTTGACCTGGCGCCCCGGCGCGAAGTGCTCAACCAGATCGCGAATCCCGCCGATCTCGAAAATCTCCTCTCCGGTCAGCCCCAGCGATTGGGCATTCTCCCCCTCAGCAAATTGCAGCGGCAAAATTCCCATCCCGACCAGATTCGATCGGTGAATCCGCTCATAGCTTTCTGCAATCACCGCGCGGACGCCGAGCAACAGCGGCCCTTTGGCAGCCCAGTCGCGCGATGAGCCGGAACCGTACTCTTTTCCCGCAATGATCAGCAGCGGCACGTATTCGCTCGCGTATTTCTCAGAGGCTTCGAAGATTGTCATCTCCGTCCCATCTGGCAAATGACGCGTAAATCCGCCTTCGAGATTGGGGACCATTTTGTTGCGCAAGCGCACGTTGGCAAATGTGCCTCGCACCATAACCTCGTGATTACCGCGCCGCGATCCGTATGAATTGAAATCCGCGGGCTTCACACCATGGTCAATCAAATATTTTCCCGCGGGGCTGTCTTTCTTGATCGATCCCGCCGGCGAGATGTGGTCCGTGGTCACGCTGTCCCCAAGCACCGCCAGCACACGCGCGTTGTGAATGTCCTGAACCGCCGCCGGCCGAATCGTCATGTCGTCGAAATACGGGGCCTGCCGAATATAAGTGGAATCGGGATCCCATGCGTAGGTTTCGCCTTTCGGCACCGCCAACCCGCGCCAGCGGTCGTCACCCTCGTAGACCTCGCCGTAAGTTTTGCGAAACATATCTGAGGAAATCGACTTGCCCATCGCCTCTTCAACTTCCCTGCGCGTAGGCCAAAGATCCGACAGGTACACTTGATTTCCCTGCTTGTCTTTACCGATAGGATCCTTCCGCAAATCCAGATCCACCCGTCCCGCCAAGGCAAATGCGACCACCAACGGCGGCGACATCAAATAGTTTGCGCGAACGTCAGGGTTAATTCGGCCCTCGAAATTCCGGTTCCCGGAGAGCACCGATGCAACCACAAGGCTATTTTCGTCGATTGCTCGTGAGATCTCCTCCGGCAACGGTCCGGAATTGCCAATACAAGTCGTACAGCCATAGCCGACAATATTGAACTTCAGCTTTTCCAGATATCCGATCAGGCCCGCACGCTCCAGATAATCGCGAACCACTTTCGACCCCGGAGCCAGCGACGTTTTTACCCACGATGGAACCTGCAGCCCGCGCTCGACTGCCTTTTTCGCCAAAAGTCCGGCCGCAAGCATCACCGATGGATTCGAAGTATTGGTGCAGCTAGTGATCGCGGCAATCACCACGCTGCCATGATGAAGATGTCCGTTTCCCGATGCCGCCTCCGCCGGTTTCCGCCCGCCCTTACCGGGTTTGATCAATGTGGGCAAAGCCTGATCGAATGATTCTTTCGCACGTGAGAGCGGTACGCGGTCTTGCGGACGCTTTGGCCCGGCAAGGCTTGGTTCTACAGTCGCCAGGTCGAGTGACAGAAACTCCGAATATTCCGCTTCGGGAGTCTTCTCGTCATGAAACAATCCCTGCTCACGACAATACGCTTCCACCAATCCAATCTGGTCCTCAGATCGTCCAGTCAAACGCAAGTAGCTCAGCGTTTCTTTGTCGATCGGGAAAATCCCGCATGTGGCGCCGTATTCAGGTGACATATTGCCGATCGTCGCTCGATCGGCTAAAGGAAGTTCCTGCAAGCCAGGTCCAAAGTATTCCACGAACTTTCCCACCACGCCGTGCTTGCGCAGCAGTTCCGTGATGGTCAGAACCAAATCCGTCGCAGTGGCTCCTTCACGCAACTTGCCCACCAGCTTTACCCCGACAACCTGCGGGATTAGCATCGACACCGGCTGGCCGAGCATTGCCGCTTCGGCTTCGATTCCGCCCACGCCCCATCCCAGCACCCCCAGCCCATTGATCATCGTCGTGTGCGAATCCGTGCCTACCACCGTGTCGGGATAAGCGACTCGTCTTCCCGGCGACTCTTGCACGAACACAACGCGCGCCAAAAATTCCAGATTGACCTGGTGCACAATTCCTGTATCGGGTGGAACAATCGCTAAATTCCGAAATGCGGTCTGCCCCCATCGCAAAAAGGCGTAGCGCTCTTTGTTGCGGAGGAACTCGAGCTCGGCATTCAGCTGCAGGGCATTGGATGTCCCGAATTGATCCACTTGCACGGAGTGATCAATGACCAGTTCGGCCGGCTGAAGGGGATTGATCAAGGCGGGATCGCCAGAAAGCCGCTTCATGGCATCCCGCATGGCCGCGAGATCGACGACCGCGGGAACGCCGGTGAAATCCTGCATAAGAACACGGCTGGGTGTTAACGCAATCTCTTTGTCCGGCTTGGATCTGCTATTCCACGCCGCTAGCGCACGAATATCATTTTTAGTGACGTTTCGCCCGTCCTCGGTGCGCAATAGATTCTCTAGAAGAATGCGCAATGAATAAGGAAGATGCCTGGTTGAAATTCCCTGCTTATCAAGGGCATCAATGCGGTAAATCTGGTACTCTTTCGTGCCTACGCGAAGGGTCGAACGGCTGCCAAAGCTATCCATAACTGCCTTCCTGAATATGATTCTGGATTATGCATGGTGGGCGCAAATCCAGCTTGCATCTATTCTAAGCGCTTTCGTTGTGACTGGTGATGTGGAACTTCGAAACGTCGAGAAGGGATGCTCAGCCGTGCAGCGCTTGCACCAGCAGCCAGGCATTGAGCACAGCGATGAAAATCGCCGTGACCCAGGAAAGGGATTTCAACCACCAAGAATTCACGAACTCGCCCATTTTGCGCTTATCGCCGGTAAACATCACGAGTGGAAACACCGCGAAACTGAGCTGCATGCTCAGAATCACCTGACTTAGAACTAAAAGATTGGCCGTGCCCCGTGCGCCCCACAGTGCAGTGACCACAACTGCCGGAATAATTGCAATTGCCCGTGTGATCAGGCGGCGCAGCCATGGCCGCAGCCGAATGCTCAGAAATCCTTCCATCACCACTTGCCCCGCGAGAGTGCCCGTCAACGTAGAGTTCTGACCGGAAGCCAGCAGCGCTAAAGCAAAGACCGTACTAGCACCACCCACTCCGAGCAGCGGCGAGAGCAGTTTGTAGGCGTCTTGAATTTCAGCAATCTGATGATAGCCGCTGCGGTAAAAGGTGGCAGCGGCGACCACCAGAATCGCTGCATTCACGAACAGCGCGAACATCAAAGCGACGCTGGAGTCGATTGTGCAATAACGGATCGCCTCGCGCTTCCCTTCCGAATTGCGCTCGAAGTTCCGGGTTTGCACGATTGCAGAATGCAAATAGAGGTTGTGGGGCATCACCGTGGCGCCCAAAATTCCAATCGCGATGTACAGCATTCCCGGGTCACGAATAATTTCAGCCGAAGGCACAAAGAATCCTGATAACAGGCCTTCCATGCTTGGCTGAGAAAACAAGATTTCAAGGCCAAAGCAGACCCCAATCGTCCCGATCAACGTAATCACCAGCGCCTCGAGGAATCGAAATCCTTTCTGCTGCAGGAACAGGATCACTAGCACGTCGAGAGCAGTCAGGCAGACGCCCCATACCAGCGGAATATGAAAGAGTAAATTCAACGCGATCGCTGAACCGATAACTTCCGCCAAATCGCAGGCGGCAATCGCGATTTCAGCGAAGACCCAAAGTCCAAGCGATACTCCGCGGCTGAAGTGATCGCGGCACGCTTGCGCCAAATCCCTTCCGGTCGCCACTCCCAGCTTTATGGCCAGAGCCTGCAGCAAAATGGCCATGAAGTTCGACAGCATGATCACCGAGAGCAGCGTGTAGTTGTAACGCGATCCGCCGGCCAGATCGGTGGCCCAGTTTCCCGGGTCCATATATCCGACAGCGATCAGAAACCCTGGCCCCGCAAAAGCGAAAAGCTTTCGTAGTACAGCAGAAGTCTTCGGAACAGGCAGGCTACTGTGGATTTCCGGAAGGCTAGGCTGGCCTAACTTCGAGCGCCATGCTCCTTCATTGGAATTCATTGCATTCGTTGCCATGGCGATGGGACTAAACAGGGGGAATACTCTTCCTATCTTAGCATGAGTATACCTGGGAAGGTAAACTACAGTTAATTACTGAGGTAATTCGGTTCTGGAATCCGGCTAAGTGGAAGATTTGCGGTGCGAATTGTGATCGCTAGAAACCCATACTCTTTCCGATGCCGAGTGGCCCAGCGCCACGTCTCCGGCATCGGTCTTCATAGTTAACGTTTGATCGTAGTTTCTGCCTGAGATATGCAATCGCGCACCCGGGCGGATTCCGCGGTGTTCCAGAAATTCGAGCAGTTGCCGATCCCGCTCATAAATACCGCTGACCAGATAATTTTTTCCCGCCTCCACTTCAGAAAGCAGCAGGAGGCCACGCCGGCGCCGGCTCGCGGGGCTTTCAAGTTCGCTCAAGTTGCCGTGGGGACAAGCGCCGCCACTCCCCAATTTCTTCAGCAGCTTTGCTTCGAAGTCAGGGGAAACTGCGTGCTCTAAACGCTCGGCTTCGTCGTGCACCTTGTACCACTCCATCCCGAACATCTCTGCCAGCATGCGTTCGATGAGATGGTGCCGCAGAGTCAGTTTGCGCGCGATCTTTCTCCCCGAGGGCGTCAGCCCCACCCGGCCATCCGTTTGCACGCGCACCAGACCATCTTTTTTCAGGCGACGCAACGCCATCGTCACGGCCGGCGCAGAAACCGACAGGCGATGCGAGAGCGTTGCCGATATCACCGTCTCGCCCTCACTCTCGGCCTCAAGAATGGCCTTCAAATAATCTTCTTTGGAGACCGTGATCATTCCCACAAATTATACGACGCGTTAAGCATGGTTAATTCGTTGTCTTCTGTGATTCTCTATGGTTCTCCGTGGCCTCTGTGCTTTGCTTGAAAAATAACCGGCAAGAAGCTTTCAATCGGCTGCATTCTCGGAATCCGTGGTCATCGTAGTATTGCGGATGTGAGCAGTCTCCCTGGTACGCCCGCGCAAGATCCAGGTCGCGGTGACATACATGGTAAAGCACTCGAGCGCAAAAGGAAGAAATCCAAGATAGCCGGGAATGGGCATCTCGAATATTTTCCAATGTTGCAGGATGGGAAAAATATAGTGCCATTTCGCGGCCGCCCAATAGTTCCAAAATTCCCACAACCAGCCACAAACGAATCCCGACGTGAGCAATGAGTAAAACCGCGAGACTCGTCCCTCGGCTAGATCGCCAATTACTGAAGGCAAGCCCAGCCGAAAATTGATCGGATCCAGCAGGAAAATAAAACCGACCCACACCAGTGCGAAAAGATGCGCCGCCAATGCTTGCGGCACCAATGCCGGCACGAGCAAACAAATCGCGCCGAAAACAATCGCCATTTTCTGTGCTATCTTCGAGAATTGAAACGGAGGCACCGGCCCAAACCATCCGAACGATTCGATCAAATCTGCAGTTTCAAAAATCCCTGGTGTGATCGTCGCAAACGACCAGCCATATCCCAGCAACGCGAACGGCCAAGCCTGCGGAACCCCGGTGTAAGTCCAATTCTGCAGCCGCAAGTTGTAGGCCTCGAAAATCAGCCAGAGCGGAATCGAAAGCAGTGCAATCCAAGCGAGTTGGCGTGGGTCATCGTGTAACCGGGAGTGGCCGCGGATTGCGAGCACCGCCGCATCAGCCAGCAGGATGTAACAAGTCCAGGCGATCGGGGTGAAGTAGATTGAGATGAATTGAAAGCCACGAAACATCAGGCACTCTGCAGCAATCAGCCCCAGCAATCCAGCCCACCCGTATGCGGCCAAACCCGTCCTCCTATGCCGAAGAAACTCAGTCAGGAGAAGTGCGATGGTCGCAAAGGTGATTCCCACACCGAGAGCTGTCATACGCCCATGTTAATGCAGCGTTAGAGTTGATTACGGCGGTAATAAGGAATTTCATTAGCAGCATTGTTGTGAAAAGGGGAACCGCTGCATCATGGTGACATTATGTCGCTGTCAAACCTGCCATCGTTCAAAACTCAATTGCAAGGTAAGCGGGTGATCATAAAAGTATCGCTGTTCAGCCGCGCCTTCTCGGGCACGGTTCTGGCCACGGATGACACCGGATTCAATTTCTTAAGTGATGAGATGGTCGGGGCTTTGCGAGAAATTACCGGCACGCTCATGAATGGCATGGATTCCCCCACAGTTTATCTTCCTTACTCCAAGCTGGAATGGCTGGTTTCATCCCAAGCGAAAGCCGCCGCTGCAACGAACAGCGTATAGAGCGCGCCGGAAGCACGCCTCCGCAATCGCGGAAATCATCGGTGTACCTTTGGTCACTAGTCCCTGCTGTCGTGACCGCTTACACTGCCCTGAACAGATGCAGCGTATCCCATTCCCTTCGCGAGGGGCGCGGTGCAGCGGAAAGTAACAACTGAAACGCATTTGCGGAAAGCCTCGAATCACCGCATTCCAAGCTTCGCGCTACGAACTGCTGTAGCCGCAGCCTTCGCGCTCTGCACGTTTCTCTTTCTGCACGCACCCGGCGCCATGGCGCAAATCTCTCCCGGACCACTTTCGCGACCGCACCAATCGCTGAATGGTCCGGCACAATGTGCCAGTTGCCACAAATTTGGCGGTCAGGCAGCGCTGAAGTGTCTCGATTGCCATACCGAGATTGCCTCCCGCCTCAACGCGCATACCGGACTGCACGCGACCTATCACCTTCCCACTGGTTCGAGCCAGGAATGCGCCCGCTGCCACTCCGAGCACAACGGTTTGGATTTTCCATTGATCAAGTGGGATATCAGTACCTTCAATCACAAAGAAACCGGCTATGTGCTCGAAGGCAAACACGCAGGTTTAGCTTGCAACAAGTGCCATACTGCATCGCACATCTCGCCGCAAGAACGGACAACGATCAAAGATAAAGACCTTAACCGTAGTTATCTCGGGATTTCCCCGGCGTGTGTAACCTGCCACGAGGATCAGCACAAAGGCCGCCTCGGACAAAACTGTTTGCAGTGCCACAACTACCAGGACTGGAAGATCATTAATATCGGCCAGTTCGATCACTCAAAAACCCGTTATCCGCTGACCGGTCTTCATGAGCAGGTGCAGTGCGCCAAGTGCCACACCAACGGAACTGATGGAAAGCCGCAATACGTCGGCATTCCATTCGCCCAATGCTCCGACTGCCACAAGGATCCCCATCGCGGCAGCTTCGCGCAGGGATGCTCGTCATGTCACAGCACTGTGGGTTGGAAAAAGATTTCGTTACAAGCTATAAACGAGAAGTTCGATCACTCCAAAACCAAGTATCCCCTCGAAGGCAAGCACGCCAGCGTCGGTTGCGAGCAGTGCCACGCCAATGGCGACTTCAAGAGGCCGCTTGCATTCGATAAGTGTTCGAATTGCCACAAGCCTGATCCGCACAACGGACAGTTTGCAAAGCGAGTGGGTGGAAGCGAGTGCTCGTCTTGCCACACCCTACAGGGCTGGAAGCCGTCACTCTTCACCGTTAAGGAACACGCAACCAGTGCATATCCGTTGCAAGGTGGCCATGCGCGATTAGAGTGCAGCGCGTGTCATATTCCGAAAGGAAAAGACACGCAATTCAAAATCAAATTTGACCGCTGCACCGACTGCCACACCGACCGCCATGCCGAGCAATTCGCAGCGGCGCCTTATTTCAATGCCTGCGATCGCTGCCATACGCTCGAGGGATACAAGCCCTCAACTTTCAGCCTCGCGAAACACAAAGAAACTCGATTCGTTTTAACCGGAGGACACCTCGCGACCCCATGCGGTGAGTGTCACAAGGAGTCCCCGGAATTCCAGCCCAAACCAGCCGTCATCTACCATTGGAAAAATCTTGAGTGCACTAGTTGCCATGCCGATCCACATAAAGGTCAATTCAAGGAGCGCATGGCACAGAAGCGGACGAATGGTGCAGTCGCCGGCTGCGAGGCTTGCCACACCACAAAATCATGGAAAGGATTAACCGGCTTCGACCATTCCAATACGAAGTTTCCGCTGCTCGGAGCACACCGAGCCACGGCCTGCATTGATTGCCACAAGCCGCCAAACTTGGAGACCAGGCTGATGAACGTCGACTTCAAAGCCGCTCCGACGCAGTGCGAAGACTGCCATCAGGATATTCACGGCAAGCAGTTCGCGAAAAACGACGTCACGCGCTGCGTCGAATGTCACAACAGTATGAAATGGAAGCCTTCATTGTTTGATCACGAGACCCGCACGCAATTTCCTCTGCGCGGGGCGCACCAGACAGTGCGGTGCGCCGAGTGCCACAAATTCACGAAGCTTATCGACGATAAGACGGTGCTCTTTTACAAGCCAACGCCTAAAGATTGCGCTGCTTGCCATGGGCCGACCAATCCGGTTCAGCGAATCAACTAGCAAGCTCCAGAACATTGTTGTAAATCTCAACAGGTTAATTTTTGCATTGATCAACTAGCCGCGAAAATCTTGCGAGCACCAAGAAGAAAGTACATCAATTTCACCAACAATTTGGTCGGCTTTCCTGCTCTCGGCCGCACTAGAACCGTGATTACCTGCGCGTACTTTCGTAACTTTCGCGAGCTTTGCTCACGCCCTATTCTCATTGGACTGAGAATTGCAGGGCTACGCGCTAATCCTGTTGGGGTTTCAGGAACAATTGGGCCCGGAAAGCACGTAAGGCATGGGGTCAGCAGCGGGTTGGATCAATCTGCTTGCAGTTCTATTTCTGTCGCTTTCAACTGGCGCGACAGCGCAGAACTCGTACGGCACTCATAGCCCACACGGTAACCTCAACGTTCCCTGTCAAAACTGTCACACTGCGAACGCATGGAAGCCCATTCGCGCAGTGCCCGAATTCAACCACAATCAAACCCGATATCCGCTGCTTGGCATGCATCAGTCGGTTGCCTGTACCCAATGTCACGTGAAACCCGTTTTCAGCAACGTTGGGCAGCGCTGCCAGGATTGCCACGCCGATATTCATCGCCGCCAACTGGGCGCGAATTGCGAGCAGTGTCACACCGTCCGAGGTTGGCAGGTCGCCGTGCAGCAGATCCAGGATCACAATAACCGCTTTCCGCTGACCGGAGCCCATGCGGCGCTGGAGTGCGACTCCTGCCACAAAGGCGCCGCCACGAGCCGGTTCCAGACGATGTCCACCGAATGTTACTCGTGCCACCAATCGGATTTCGCGAAGACGACGAACCCGAATCACGCGAGCGCCAATTTCCCAACCACCTGCACCAACTGCCATGGCAGCGACACCTGGCTGAATGCAAATTTCGATCACAATTCGGTGGGATTTCCTTTAGCGGGAGGCCATGCTGTACCGCCGCGGCAATGCGCGGATTGCCACATCAACAACAACTACAATCTGACCAGCACGGCTTGCATTTCCTGCCACCTTAAGGATTATCAGGGAACTACAAATCCCAATCACGCTTCAGCGAACTTCTCGCAGAACTGTACTCAATGCCACAACACTAGCTCTTGGTCAAACGCCACGTTTGATCACAGCAGTACGGGATTCACACTTACCGGCTCCCATACAGTGCCCCCGCGGCAGTGTACCGATTGCCACGTCAACAACGACTATCACCTGACCAGTACCGCCTGCATCAGTTGTCACTTGAAGGATTTCCAGGGCACGACCAATCCCAATCACGTGACCTCGAACTTTCCGCAGGACTGCACTCAATGTCACAACACAAGCTCATGGTCAAACGCCTCGTTCAACCACAACGTTACAGGATTCCCGCTTACAGGGATGCACACGGTTCCACCGAGACAATGTACGGATTGCCACATCAACAACAACTACAACCTGACCAGCACCGCTTGTGTCAGTTGTCATTTGAAAGATTTCCAAAGCACGACCAATCCTAATCACGTAACTTCGAATTTCCCGCAGACCTGCGAGCAGTGTCACAGCACCAGTACTTGGCAGAATGCGACTTTTAATCACAACAGCACGGGATTCCCGCTTACCGGCATGCACACCGTGCCACCGCGGCAATGCACGGACTGCCATGTCAACAACAACTACAACCTGACCAGCACCGCTTGTGTCAGTTGTCACTTGAAAGATTTCCAGAGCACGACCAACCCCAATCACGTGACTTCGAATTTCCCGCAGACCTGCGAGCAGTGCCACAACACAAGTTCCTGGCAGAATGCAACCTTCAACCACAACAGCACTGGATTCCCGTTGACCGGGTCACACCTGGTCCCGCCGCGCCAGTGTACGGATTGTCACGTCAACAATAACTACAACCTGACCAGCACGGCGTGTGTGTCGTGTCATCAAACCGACTATAACAATGCGACTTCTCCGGTGAACCACATTGCGGCCGGGTTTCCGACCACCTGCGCGACTTGTCACGATACCGTGCAGTGGAGTGATGGCCAATTCAATCACGCCAGTACGGGCTTCACGTTAACTGGTTCGCACTTGGTTCCTCCACGCCAATGCACGGACTGCCACAAGAATAACAACTACACTCTGAACAGCACAGCCTGTGTGACGTGCCACTTACCCGATTACAACAGCACGACAAATCCGAATCATGCATCGGCCGGGTTCCCGCAGCAATGCGACCTGTGCCATGACACAAACGTCTGGACGGACTCCACATTCAACC
>JAFAGX010000320.1 GCA_019237515.1 Acidobacteriaceae bacterium | reverse complement strand
AGCATCTATGCAGGCGCTGTGCGGCTATGACTGGCCCGGGAATGTCCGGCAACTGGAGAACACAATTGAGCGAGCGGTGGCCTTGGAAACGGGAGAGGAGTTGCGGGTAGAAATCCCGGTGGAGCGGGGAAAAGCCAGGGCAATGGCAGCAGCCGTCGGCGGGAACGGAACTTCCATGATTACAACTGGCGCCGTGCTTCCCGACGGCCTCGACATGGAAAAATACGTTGCTGACGTCGAGATTTCACTGCTGAAATCAGCGCTTGTGCAATCGCATGGAGTCCAGACCCGCGCTGCCGATCTGCTGAAGATCTCTTACCGCTCCTTCCGACATTTGATGAAGAAGTACGAGTTGAGTAGTGAGTAGCTAGTAGCTAGGCACATCCAGATGCTAGCTACTGGCCCCTAGCTGCTCGTATTATCCTTGCATGCGCTATATGCTCCGCTTTCTCTGGAACGCAACTCGCGGGCACCACCTCGCGCCCTGGCGCAGCCCTTACCTTCTCTGGCGTATGGAGACCTATACCGGCGTCAAGATGCACCAGATCGGAGTCCTCGAGTTTATTGAGTTTGTCTGGCGGGAGCGTCATAGCCTCTGGCGTTTTCTGAAGTGGACTGCGGAAATGGAGCATTACGCCCATCCCGTTGCGAAGCATTCTTGAGCGGAATGATGGTGCGCTAGCCATTGCCCAACAACGAGCGGCCGACAACCACGGGGCGCAATTAAAATGGGCCAGCGACCAAGAAGCGGTGACATTCCTTGGCTACCAGCCCATTCGATCCTGAATTGGATCGGAGGTGATATCTCTATGCTAGACCCCTCACCGAGGTTGTCAAGGATTTTTGGCGAAAAAATTACAGGCAGTTGACCATTGTCCGAGAGTACAAGCTGCCAGTTGGATGCTCTCCGCGTTGACACTAAGACCCTCAGGATGTTACGTTTACTAGTTTAAAGCCCTCTTTTCGCTCGAAATTTTTACCAGCTCAACAATATGGATCAGGTGCTTCGACAAGTAGGGGAATTACTGCTCGGATCCATTCCGACAATCCTATTTATGCTGGCACTTTGGGGCTCCTATTCGGTTCTCGTGCATCAGCCATTGACTCGTGTCCTTGCGGACCGTCGGGCCAAGACAGAGGGGGCAGTTGAGAGGGCGCGAGCGGATGTCGCTGCGGCTGAAGCCAGGACCGCTGAATATGAACAGAAGTTGCGCGAGGCCCGCGTGGCTCTATTTAAAAGACAGGAAGAGCGCCGGCAACGGGCCTTGGAAAGACGCGCGGCAGCCTTAGAGCAGGCGCGACAAGGCGCACATACTGAAATCGAAAAAGGGCGTGCAGCAATAGAACAGGATAAGGTTGCGGCGCAGGAGCGCCTGCAGGGCGAAACGGCTAAGCTTGCTGCCGAAATCGTGCGCGTGGTTTTGCAACCGGGAGCCACCTCTAGCCCAGCCGGCGGTGCACGGTGAAACGTTTACTGCGGAAACTGCTTCTTGCGTTTTGGATTGGCGCGGGCGTACTGACCGTTGTGAGCACGCAAGCCCCCGCCGCTTTCGCCGTGCAGGAAAGTTCGGCCGCTGAACCGCTTTCGCCGGGCCAGGAGCTGACCAAGGAATCTCAAGAAGCCGCCGGGGAGGGTGGCGCGGAGGAATTCAAACACTCCGGTGCGGTCAGATGGCTGTCCAAGATTACGGGCTTGGGTCTCGAGACTTCTTACCTGGTCATGATGGGGGTGAACTTCGTCATTATCGCGGGTGCCATCTACTGGCTTTCGAAGAAGAACCTTCCTGCCGCGTTTCGCGCGCGCACCGCCAATATCCAGAAGGCGATGGAGGAGGCGCGTCAGGCCAGTGCCGAAGCCAGGGAGCGACTAGGCAAGATCGAAGCCAGACTCGCGAAATTAGATGTTGAAATCGGCGAAATGCGTGCGACAGCCGAAAAAGAATCGGCGGCCGAAGAACAAAGAATCAAAGCCGCTGCCGAGGATGATGCACGCAAGATCATGGATTCTGTGGAGCAGGAGATTACCGCAGCGGTTCGAACGGCCCGGCGTGAGCTGACCGGCTATGCGGCGGACCTTGCGGTTGCGCTGGCACGAAAACAGATCCACGTCGATCCGGCAACCGACCAGCATATCTTGCAATACTTCGCCGGGCAGCTTCCCAATGGAGATAAAACGCGAGGCGCTTGAAATATGGCTTCTGTGACCAGCACCTATGCGCGCGCTTTCGCTGACGCGGTTCTTGACATGCGTCTGGATCCTGCCAAGACCTTGCGCGAGGCGCAGGCAATTGCCGCGCTGGTGGCGGAGAGCAAGGAATTGCGGGAAGTTTGGGAAACTCCGTCCATCACGGCTGAACAGAAAAGGGCTGTGCTGGATGCGATTGTGTCTCGTGAGGGGATTTCACGAGCGCCGCGAAACTTCGTCGCTGTCCTCATCGATCACCGCCGAATCAACTTTCTTGGGCAGATCGTGAAAGAATTCGAATTGGAGTTAGACCGCCGGCTGGGTTTTGCGGAGGCCGAAATCACAAGTGCGCGCGATTTGAGCGATCCCGAGCGGCAGGTACTCGAGACCCAGATACAAAGCCTGACCGGGAAGAAAGTGCGGGCGCGCTACTTTCGCGACGCATCCCTTTTAGGTGGAGCGGTGGTGCGGCTGGGCAGCACCATATACGATGGTTCTATTGCCGGGCAGTTGGAAAAGATACGGGAGCAGCTCAGTAGCAGTTAGCACTTGGCATTTAGCCACTCGGGCACTATCGCCAAAGGCCAGCTGCGAAATGCCCCTTGCAAACTGGAAACCTGAGACTCGACACTGAATCTATGGCGCAAATCAAAGCAGACGAGATTACACAGCTAATTCGGCAGCAGATCGAGAACTACGAATCGAAGATTACGGTCGACGAAGTTGGCACGGTTGTCACTCTGGGTGACGGCATCGCCCGCGTTCACGGCCTCGATAAAGTAATGGCGGGAGAGTTGGTGTCCTTTCCGCATGATGTTTCCGGCCTCGCTATGAACCTGGAAGAGGACCAGGTCGGCGTCGTGCTCCTTGGTGATTACACCGAGATTCGAGAAGGCGATGAAGTAAAGCGCACCGGCCGGATTATGAGTGTTCCGGTGGGCGACGCATTGGTGGGTCGCGTGGTAAATTCCCTCGGCCAGCCGATCGACGACAAAGGCCCGATCGCGACGGAAAAGTACATCGCTCTGGAACGTCTGGCTCCCGGAGTTATTGATCGCCAGCCGGTACGCGAGCCGATGGCCACTGGCTTAAAAGCGATCGACAGCATGATCCCCATCGGCCGCGGACAGCGAGAGTTGATCATCGGCGATCGTCAGACTGGAAAGACCGCGATTGCGATCGATACCATCATCAACAATAAAGGTGGCGACCTGATTTGTATTTACTGCGCAATCGGTCAAAAACGGTCCTCCATTGCGCAGGTGGTAAAAATTCTCAGCGATCACGGGGCAATGGATTACACAATCGTGGTGGCGGCTTCGGCTTCTGAACCGGCGCCCATGCAATACATTGCACCTTATGCCGCTTGCGCGATGGGAGAGTATTTTCGCGACAGCAAACGCCATGCCTTGGTGATCTATGACGACCTTTCCAAGCATGCCGCCTCGTACCGAGAGATTTCGCTGCTGCTGCGTCGTCCACCGGGGCGCGAAGCATATCCTGGGGATGTCTTCTATCTCCACTCCCGTTTGCTGGAAAGGGCCGCCAAATTAAGCGACAAAAATGGCGGCGGATCTCTGACCGCCTTGCCGGTCATCGAAACGCAAGCTGGTGACGTCTCGGCATACATTCCAACCAATGTGATTTCGATCACGGATGGCCAGATTTATCTCGAAACCGACTTGTTCAACCAGGGCGTTCGGCCTGCCGTAAACGTCGGACTTTCAGTGAGCCGCGTGGGCGGCAGCGCGCAGATCAAAGCCATGCGGCAGGTGGCGGGCAGCCTCAAGCTGGATCTTGCGCAATTCCGGGAGTTGGCCGCGTTCGCGCAGTTTGGCAGCGACCTGGACAAGGCTACGCAAGCCCAGCTCAACCGCGGTCAGCGCCTGGTGGAGGTTTTGAAGCAGAAGCAATTTTCACCGCTGCCGTTTTCCAAGCAGATTCTCATCATTTATGCAGGCACAAACGGTTTTCTCGACGATTTGCCCGTAGATCAGGTGCGCGACTTTGAAGGTGAATTGCATAAATACGTCGACACTGCCAATCCGGGACTGCTGCGCACCATCATGGAAAAGAAAATCCTGGATGACAGCCTGAAAGCCGAGATGGCGCGCGTGATCAAGGAGTGCAAAGAAACGTTCGTATCGCAACGCCAGGCGGTAGCGGCTGGCAAGTAGGAATGGGAGTTGGCGCGGGCGCAGTTCGATAAGGTAGCGAGCCAAACGCGCGATTGTTGTGTCGCGAAAAGCGCGACACTCCGCGCGGCTCGCCTAGATCCCTCGCGGCGCAAAAGAGGCTTGCTCGGGATGTCAATTGACGGGTAACTGCTAAGGGCCCTGTTTTCTTATGCCCAACATTCTCGACATCCGGCGCCGTATTCGCAGCGTGACCAACACGCGGCAAATTACGAAAGCCATGAAGATGGTCTCAGCGGCGAAGCTGCGGCGAGCGCAGGATCGTGCCCTGGCGGCGCGTCCTTATGCGCAGATGTTGACGAATGTTCTGAAATCGTTGGTATCGCGCGCGGAAATCTATGATCCGGACACGGGCAAGGCGAAACATCCGCTGCTTGAACAACGTCCCGAGCACAACATTCTGCTGATCGTCGTAACCGGGGACAAAGGCCTGGCAGGCGCATTTAATACAAATATTCTAAAGGCTGCAATGCGCTTTCTCGAATCGAAGCGCGGAAAGAACGTTGAAATCGAGGCGGTCGGCCGCAAAGGGCGGGATTTCTTACGACGCAGGTATCCGTTGGCAAAGCCTCGACACCAAGAATCAACCGAGGCTCCACAGATTGCACTGGTTGGGGAGCACGTGGGAGTGTTGAACCGCATTGACTACGCGATGGCGTCCGAAGTCGCCAAGCGGGTCATCGATCGTTACTCGAACTGTGAAATCGATGCCGTCTACCTGGTTTACAACGAATTCAAGTCCGTGATTTCTCAGCGGCTCGTTGTAGAAAGAGTACTCCCGATCGAGCAGGTTGGCGAACTCAGCGTTGCCCAGGCTGAAGGACTTGGGGAAGAAGAACGGAAGCGTGTTCTGGAGGCGGCTAAGGGCACTGGAGTTGGCCTTCGTCCGGCCGATACTCGCGAAATCGACGCCAAAGCAGCCCAGTTTGCAACCGCCCCGGTTGATTACATTTATGAGCAGCCGGCTGAGGAATTGTTTGCGTCGCTGCTGCCCAAGTACGTAAGCATCCAGGTCTTTCGTGCTCTGCTGGAATCGGTTGCCGCCGAGCAAGCCGCCCGAATGACGGCGATGGACGCGGCGACCAATAATGCAACCGACATGATCGATTCGCTGACCTTGGTCATGAATCGGGTTCGTCAGGCCAAGATCACAAAAGAGATTATCGAAATTGTGAGCGGCGCGGCCGCTGCAGGATAGAGCATTTAGCAATTAGCAGTTGGCATTTGGCAAGAACCGTCCGGCCAAATGCTAATGGCTAACTGCTAACAGCAGAGAGCTTAAATCTATGCCAGAAAATTTCGGTCACGTAATTCAGATCGCAGGTCCGGCCGTCGACGTGCAATTCGAAGAGGCCAAAATGCCGCCCATTTATCAGGCGCTGCAGGTGGTCAGTGACGGCTTCAACGTGCCTGTGTCGATCAAAGTTATTCTCGAAGTTCAACAGCATCTCGGCGAAGGGCGTGTGCGTTGCGTCGCCATGGAACCCACGGATGGAATGGTGCGAGGAATGAAAGCCATCGATCGCGGCGGTCCCATCTCCGTGCCTGTTGGCCGTGGCACGCTCGGGCGCGTGATGAACGTCATTGGGCAACCAGTCGACAATCTCGGCCCCATTCAGCACACCGAAACCAAGCCCATTCACCGGCCGGCACCGCTTTTCGATGAACAGGCGACCACGGCGGAAATGTTCGAAACCGGTGTCAAGGTTGTCGACCTGATCCAGCCATTTTTGAAGGGCGGCAAGATTGGCCTGTTTGGTGGTGCCGGGGTCGGAAAAACTGTCGTTATCATGGAGCTCATCAACAACGTTGCCAAGCAGCACGGCGGGTTTTCCGTGTTCGCGGGTGTTGGCGAGCGCACACGCGAAGGCAACGACTTATGGCTCGAGATGAGCGAGTCCGGCGTAATTAAGCCGGGTGATCCCGAGCACTCGAAAGCGGCTTTGATTTACGGCCAGATGACCGAGCCGCCGGGCGCACGCCTACGCGTTGCGCTAACCGGGCTGACCGTTGCGGAATATTTCCGCGATGAAGAAGGCGCTGACACGCTGCTTTTTATCGACAATATTTTTCGTTTCACGCAAGCGGGATCGGAAGTATCCGCTCTGCTGGGCCGCATGCCCAGCGCCGTGGGTTACCAACCCAATCTTGCGACGGAGATGGGTGAATTGCAGGAGCGGATTACATCGACGAAGAAAGGATCGGTAACATCGGTGCAGGCCATCTACGTGCCCGCTGACGACCTCACTGATCCTGCGCCGGCTACGACGTTCGCGCACCTTGACGCAACGACAGTGCTTTCGCGCGCATTGACGGAGATCGGAATCTATCCTGCCGTCGACCCGTTGGCATCGACCTCGCGCATTCTCGACCCGCGCATTGTCGGCCAGGAGCACTATGATGTAGCGCAAGCTGTGAAGAAAACCTTGCAAAGCTACAAAGACCTGCAGGACATCATCGCGATTCTTGGAATCGACGAGCTCAGTGAAGATCAGAAATTGACCGTGGCGCGTGCGCGCAAAATGCAGCGATTCCTGTCGCAGCCGTTCCACGTGGCCGAGCAGTTTACCGGCGCGCAAGGACGTTATGTGAAGATTGCTGACACGGTGAAGGGATTCAAGGAAATCGTCGAGGGCAAGCACGACGACATCCCTGAGCAGGCCTTTTACATGAAAGGCACGATCGACGAAGTGCTCGAGGCGGCAGAGAAATTGAAAGCGGTGGCAGCGTAAACCGTCGTCGGTCCTTGGTCCTTCGTCGTCCGCCACGGCGATCGGATAGAGTGATCTTGCGAACGACCGACGACAGATGACCGCGGTCTGACTGACTAATGGCCGACACTTTCCAACTCGAGATCGTCACGCCGGAGAAAATGGTCGTCCGTGACTTGGCCGAGGAAATGCAGATTCCGGGGAAGAATGGATATCTCGGGGTTCTGCCTGGCCATGCCCCGCTGATCACGGAACTCGCGGTTGGCGAGATCACTTACCGCAATGCCAACATCACCCATCACCTCGCGGTCGCGTGGGGATTCGCCGAGGTGCTTCCCGACAAAGTCACCATACTCGCCGAGACCGCCGAGCGTGCCGACGAAGTGAATGTGAATCGTGCGCGCGCTGCTAAAGAACGCGCCGAATCGAATCTTCCTCAATGCACGACTGAAGAAGAATTCAACAAAGTTTCGGGCGATTTGAAACGCGCCGAAACCCGCCTGGAAGTCGCAGAAAAGAAAAGCTAGCTCTGACCCAGGCAAGAAGTCCCGATTACTGTTGTGTAATACAGCGCAATTGCAGCTGCACCACAAACTAATCGGGCGTCGAAATTCCAGTCTCAACATCTAAATCGTTATTCAGAACCCGACGAAGGGTGTGTCCAGAGCCTTCGGCGGAGGCTGAATCCAACCGCACTCGACTAGCAACTCCACACGGAGAGAAATCATGAAAATTGGATTTATTGGTCTTGGAAATATGGGCTCACCAATGGCGATGAACCTGCTCAAGGCCGGGCACGAGGTCACCGTATACAATCGCACCGCCGAGAAAGCCAACCCGCTTGTTGCGCAAGGCGCCCACGCTGCCGTCAGCCCGGCCGAAGCCTCGGGTGAAGACATAGTGTTCACCATGGTCGCGGACGATCCGGCGCTCGAAAACGTGACATTCGGCGAATCAGGAATTTTGGCGAATCTCCGACCGGGATCAGTGCACATCTCTTCCAGCACAATCAGCGTCGCGCTGGCAGAGAAGCTCACAGCTGAGCACGGAAAACGCAAGCAGAGGTTTGTTTCCGCTCCTGTTTTCGGACGTCCACAAGCGGCTGAAGCTCGAAAGTTGTTCGTTGTGGTTGCAGGCGCAAACGATGTCGTTGATCGCTGCATGCCTTTATTTGACACCATTGGGCAGCGCACCTTCCGCTTTGGAGAGCGGCCTCCGGTCGCCAATCTGATCAAGCTCAGCGGGAATTTCCTGATCGCGTCAGTACTTGAGTCACTCAGCGAAGCTATGGCGCTGGTTAGCAAAGCGGGGATTGATCGGCATGAATATCTGGATTTTCTGACATCGACGCTGTTCGCGGCCCCGGTTTATAAAACTTATGGCGGACTGATCGCGGACAAAAAATTTGAGCCTGCAGGTTTCGCCGCACCGCTCGGTCTTAAAGATGTCCGACTCACTCTCGCGGCCGGCGAGCAATTCCGCGTTCCACTTCCGTTAGCCAGCTTGATCCGCGACCGTTTTTTAGCCTTGCTCGCCCGAGGCGGCGACATGCTCGACTGGTCAGCGATTTCGCAAATCGCTGCTGAAGATTCGGGCCAAGGTAGCACGAGCGGCCGAGCCGCGTAAAAATGCTTTCGAGATTTCATCGCGCGGAGAAATCCGCTCGACGAAACGAGAATCCTGAATCTTCGTTGCCATCTGCCGAATCTAAGATGCTGATGCAAAAATTCCCCGGAGACCTTCGATGGCAATGCTTAAAAAGTCGGCGCGGCAACTCCGGGATTACAGCCTGAACGTATTCGGCTGGTATGCGGTTTCCCGCCTGACTTCCACTCTGATTCTTATTCTTAGATAGAGCACAACTTAAGAGTAGCCGCTGGCAGGCTTACCTGCACTTAGCGATTATGAGAGTGATGTCATCGTGCTGTTCGACACTGCTGAAGTGCTGCACCTCATCAATGATCGCGCTGACAACCTCCTGAACTGGCCGATTGCGATTTTCCCGCAGGCCTTCTACTAATCGTTCTTCCCCGAACTCCTCTCCTGCGTCATTGAAAGATTCGGTTATTCCATCGGTGTAAAGAGCCAGGAGATCTCCGGGCGCAAGTCGCTGTTCCTGCATTGAGCAATCCCACTTTTCAAAAAGGCCGAGCACAGTACCGGTAGAATCCAGCTGATCCAGACTCTTGTCCTTATGGAGGAGAAGAGGCGGGTAGTGGCCGCAATTCGCATAATGCAAGGTCCTGGTTTGGTCGTCGTACTGGGAAAAGAAAAGAGTGGCATAAGAGCTTTCGGTCGTGTTTTCAAAGAAGAGTTGGTTGACCGATTTCAAGAATTGCAGGGGCTGGTCCAACGCAGTTGCACTCTGGCCGCGCAAATTCGCCTGCAGGTTAGCCATCAGGAGAGCAGCGCCGATCCCTTTTCCGCAGGTGTCACCAATAACCAAGGCGACTCGCTCGCGGCCGAGATTTAGAAAATCGTAGTAGTCGCCGCCGACTGTACGTGCGGGAATGCAGACCCCAAAATATTCCAAGGTATTGAGTTGCGGGAGCGTTTGTGGAAAGAGTCGTGCCTGGACCTGCTTGGCAATGTCGAGCTCGTGCGCGTGGCGCCTTTCCGCTTCCAGTTTCTCTGCCGCGGCACGGCGTTGAGCTTCGATCTCGCGAACAAAATCGTCGCGTCCTACAAGCACGAAAGAGTTTCCATCCAAATCGTCGAAACGGGTGAAAATTCCACCCCAAAGCGTCATTTGGGGCGGGTGATGAAAT
>JAFAGX010000186.1 GCA_019237515.1 Acidobacteriaceae bacterium | reverse complement strand
GGTGTGCAGGAATGGGGAATCGGCCAAGCCGTGCAGTTGCGGGAGGTTCTCAATCGGCTAAGTCGCAGCGCCACCAATGGACCTTGGCCAGAGTTTGCGGAACTGGACTGTTTCGCGTGCCATCACAATTTGACAGCGCCCCAAGACAGCTGGCGACAGGCTGATGGCTATCCCGGACGGAATCCTGGAGTACCCTCATGGAATGCGTCGCGCTTTATGGTCTTCCGTCACTTGGTTGAGCAGGTAAGCTCGGACCATGGGCAACAATTCAATGCGCAGCTGGAAAGAGTCGCGTCCCTGATGGGCACGTTCGCGGATCGAAACCAGATCGCCTCTGCCGCCAAGCAGGCTGCTTCCGCTGCCGATCAAGTTGCGCAGCAGCTTCGAAGCCAGAAATACGATCGCGATTTAAGCGCCCGGGTAATGCAGGCGATTGCTTCTGATGCGACTCCCATCTCCGAACAGGGCGAGCGTTCGGCTGAGCAGGCCGCTATGGCGATCGACGCAATTAGTCTGGCTTATCAGAAGAACGAGAAGGTTGACAATCAGGCGGAACTGCGGGCAGCAATCAATCGACTCTTCGATCTGTTGCAGAATCCCTCTCTCTACAATGCGCCCAATTATGCGGCACAGTTGCAGAAGGTCAAAGCACTGCTCCCGGCTGGAAGGTGATTGTGCTTCCCTGGCCGCCGTCGCTCATGGCTGAGTGGGATTGCGCGGATACTTTAACCACGGCAATCGTATATTTCTAATGACGATCTGATCAGACCGAATTCCTGCCGGAGCTTCAAAACCCTTGCTACCACCGGCAGCGACATAGTCGTCCTGGTCCAGGCCATCTCCGCTTGCGCCCAAACCTCCGACCAGCTTCCCGTTGCGATATAAGGGTACGCTGCCCGGAAAGAAGATGATGCCATTTTGATTGGCATTTGCCGGTTGCGATCCCTGAGCGCACGGATTGGGGTTATTCACCGAATTCGCATAAAGCTGGAAGAATGGTCCCGGGCCTGACCCATCAATGCCAGACGGGAAAAATGGTTGCGCTCCGAACCCAATAGCGCGAGAAGTGATTGCGGTTCCCGCCGGAACCTCCGGCAAATCAGCAGGATTAACTTGCGCACTCGAGAAATAGACGGCGTTCCGCGCCTTGGCGACCGTGACATCCAACGCGTCGAACAGTGAATCGTGCATGCGATAAATCGCAAGAATGGTTCCGTCCAAATCAGCGACCGTAATGATCAGGCTGGCGGTTTGGCCGGTCGGAACTCGAATATTGGCGCGAGTCTGGTTGGCCGTATTGATGGCATTGGTAACGATGGTGTTCACGTCTGCGACGCTTAAGCCGCCTACCGGACCTGCCGCTGGCGATACGATGAAGCCTTCCGGGGCATCTCCTGGGCTTGCGACCGGTCCAACAATGTAAGTACCAGTTGCGGTTCCAGCCGAAACGCCTGCGGGGCGGGTGGTCTGTAAGACAAATGGCAGCTCGATTCCATCCACGAAAACCGCACCGGGAGGGGGCAAGTTGGGAACAAATCCGGCGCCTGCAATTCCGCTGAAAGCGGCAAACTCCGAGATTTCGGGGGTCGACCCGACCACCCCGACTCCGCCCACGTCGGCTCCATCCTTAAAAATTGGCACTCCGCCCGGATTCACCGCGGTCGGATCGCTATCTTCGACATCAACTTTTCCGGTGGTTATGCCGAGCCCAACCGTCGTGCCATCCACCGAGCGCGACGGCGGAACGGCTTTACCTGGAGCAAAGTTCACATTCAACGGGCAGCCATGATTCGTGTTTTCCACACCATAAAGCCCACCGCTCGACTTGTCCGGGATGCCCGGCGGAAAATGAACCCCACTAAGGAACCGCACCGTGCGGGAAGACAAGGGAGCGCCATCATCACTGAAATATGCGGCGGTACGAGCGAGCGAAACCGCAAGGTCATTCGAGTTCACTACCCTACGGAAGTTTCCGATCGCAGTAGCTGGGGCGCCGGGCTTCTGAAATACTCCCAAAATCCGCCCTGCTCTATCCACGACGGCAATAACCAGTGCGTCTGAAACCGATGCGGCGGCATTCTGGATGACGCTTTGCACGTCCGCAGCTGAAAGGGTCGGCGCAGTGCCAGTAGCCGACGGTTCGCTCTTCACGGAAGTGCTACTCCCCCCACCGCAATTTATGCAAATTGTAGTGAGGGCCACGGCAGCGGCCATCCTCGCGGTTGTCTTCAGCAAACGCATCGTCATGCCCTTTCTCCAAGGGGTTGTCAGGGGTTCCATCCTCCAAGCCTACTTGCGGCGGAGGGCCCCGAAAGCGAAATATTATTGCATTAACTTTGGCAACTGCGAACCACATTTTTTGTTGCCGACGGCACGGAAGAACCGCCCAGCACCGAACTTGATGCGCTCGGGTTAAGCAATTTCGAGTACAATTTCGACCCTTGTAGCTCCTGATGACAGTCTCGGCTGTTCACTGGTCTTGGGGAGGACCATTGGCCGATCGTAAGCAGCGAATTGCGCAGCCACGCCAAGCGACGCCCGCGCCGCGTTCGCAAGAACATTCCCGGCTAGCTGAAGCCCACGTCGGTGCTGAGTCGCCGTGGCGCAAATGGGGGCCTTACGTCAGCGATCGATCCTGGGGAGGCGTGCGCGAGGATTACAGCGCCGACGGAGATGCCTGGCATTCTTGCACGCACGAGCAAGCCCGGAGCAAGGTCTATCGCTGGGGCGAAGATGGCATTGCAGGAATCTGTGACCGCTATCAATTGCTCGTATTCGCTCTCGCTTTTTGGAATGGCCGCGATCCTATCCTCAAAGAACGCATGTTCGGACTTACTCCAGGTGAAGGAAACCATGGTGAGGACGTTAAGGACTACTGGTTTCACCTGGACAACACGCCAACCCACAGCTACATGCGCATGCTCTACAAATACCCGCAAGGTGAGTTTCCCTATCGACGGCTTATCGAGGAGAACCAGAGACGAGCGGGCCAGCCCGAATTCGAACTTCTGGATACTGGGATTTTCGACGAGGATCGCTATTTCGACATCTTCATTGAGTACGCGAAGAAATCTCCCGAAGACATCTGCATCCGGATCGAGGCCTTCAATCGTGGCCCGGATGCCGCTGAACTTCATGTTCTGCCGCACCTCTGGTTCCGTAACACCTGGGCCTGGACGCACCCTCGGAGCGGCGAGCCGATAATCGAGCCCGGAGACAATGGGAAAGATTTTGACACGTTAGTCGCTGATGACTCCAGCGCCAAGCCTCTCCAGAATATTCAGCTGCAGTATGCGCTCGGGCGCAGATGTCTCTACGCCCAGAGCGGGGGTGAACTGCTCTTTACTGATAATGAGACGAACGCGTCATTACTGTACGGTCCATCTGCGCTCAACTGCTCTCCCTACGTGAAGGACGCTTTTCATCGATACATCATTGCGGGTGAGCGCTGCGTGAATCCGGAGCAGTCGGGCACAAAATCGTGCGTGCATTACAAGTCCGAGATTCCAGCCAAAGGTTCGGTCATTTTCCGCTTGCGATTGACGGAGCAGGAAAACGCCGATCCGCTTCGCGATGTAGATAAAGTGATTGAGGAGCGAAAAAAAGATGCAGATGAGTTCTATGAGTTTATTCACCCCCCGAACGCCACCGCGGAAGAGAGAATGATCCAGCGCCGGGCATTTGCCGGCCTGTTATGGACCAAGCAAATCTATCTTTTCGATGTAAATCGGTGGCTGGAGGGTGACAGCATTCCACCCCCTGAGGTACACAAAAGGATTCGCAATGTTCATTGGCGTCATTTGAACTCCATGCGTGTGCTCACCATGCCCGACAAATGGGAGTTCCCATGGTTCGCAGCATGGGATCTGGCATTTCAGTGCACGACGCTGTCGCTGATCGATCCCGAATTCGCGAAGGAAAATCTTTTGGCTTTGCTCTTCGAGCAGTTTCAGCACCCCAACGGGCAGATCCCCGCGTACGAATGGGAATTTTCCGATCTCAATCCGCCGGTTCATGCGTGGGCCACCTGGCGGGTATACCAGAACGAAAAAGTTGCAACTGGCAAAGGCGACCGCGCCTTCCTCGAAAAGTGCCTCCACAAATTGCTCATGAACTTCGCCTGGTGGGTGAACCGGGTCGATAGTACCGGCAACAATGTTTTTGAAGGCGGATTTCTCGGGATGGACAACATCACGGTCGTAGACCGGAGCGAGAAATTCGCGGGCGGCGCCGTACTCGAGCAATCGGATGGCACCGGATGGATGGGTTTTTTCTGTCTCTACATGATGCGCGCCTGCCTTGAACTGGCCAATACGGACCGTGCATATGAACTGCTCGCGACTAAGTTCTTCGAGCATTTCATTTATATCGGCGCCGCCATGAAAAAAATGGGCGGTCGAGATTATCAACTGTGGGACGAACAGGACGGCTTTTTCTACGATGTCCTTCGCTTGCCCGATGGGAACTTCAGGAAATTCCGCCTCCGCTCCATGGTTGGATTAATTCCGCTGTACGCTGTCGAAGTTCTCAATCGCGAAGACCTAGATCCTCATCCAGAATTTCTTGGCAACGTAGAGTGGTTCATCAAAAATCGCCCCGACCTGGTGGGCCATGCCTGCTACTCGGTTAAGGGGCAGCGTTACGTTCTCTCGATCGCCGATTCCCGTCAATTTGCCCGCGTGCTGGAATACGTTTGGAATCCGGAAGAGTTCCTGTCCGCGCACGGAGTCCGCAGCATTTCCAGGTACCATGAGCAACACCCGTTCGGTTTCGGAGGCGAAAGTGTGGGGTACGAGCCTGGCGAATCGGCCGTGCGAATCAAGGGGGGGAACTCGAATTGGCGAGGCCCGGTTTGGCTTCCCACCAACTATTTGCTGATTCGCACTTTGGTGAAATTCAGCCACGCCCTGGGCCCCGAGTTTGCGGTGAGCACAAAAGGAAGTGACGGAGACCTTGTGACACCTCTCGGGATAGCAGCTGAGCTTGCGGATCGCCTGATCGGAATTTTTCGCAGGAACGCAAATGGCCAACGTCCCTGCTTTGGAACCTACCGGAAATTTCAGGAAGATCCCCACTGGCGTGATTATCTCCTGTTCAATGAGTATTTTCACGGAGATACCGGAGCCGGGCTCGGTGCAAGTCATCAGACCGGGTGGACCAGTATTGTCGCCAATCTAATCCATGAATGGCGGCAACCCGCAACCGGGTAGGCATCTCAGACTATAGGCGTTAACCTTCTGCTTCAAAGTGGCAGGAATTTTACAGGTGCAGCTTGACTCCATTCCGCATGGTAGTTATGCTTTGCAACCTGGTGGGGTAAGTCCATCGCGGTGTGATTGGTTCCGTCCACAAGTAAATCTCGTATTGCACTCAGCTTAGGGAGGTGAGCGGTGTCGTACAAAAGAGTGGGGT
>JAFAGX010000469.1 GCA_019237515.1 Acidobacteriaceae bacterium | reverse complement strand
TTTCCAGTTAAATCGATTGCCCGAAGGAAGGCATTGATTGACAGGTCACGATGGACTGCCCGAATGCGGGCAGAGTGAGGCACATTTATCCAACGACCGCAACATTGAAGCTCTTGCTCAAGGTCGGTTGTAATCGATGTGGATGTCACCCAGAGGAGACTTATCGACTCTGCTCAAGCTCAAAGGTAGGTACGCTATCCGACTTCGTCGTATCAACTGATACAACTTCAACATCCCCGTTTGGATTGCGCATTTGAATGGTGTAGGTAGCCTGCGCCCCCGAAGGCGCAGGGTACATGGTGTCGTTGATCAATATTGAAACACGCAGACC
The DNA here is from genome assembly GCA_019237515.1 of Acidobacteriaceae bacterium. The sequence goes on along the minus strand of JAFAGX010000469.1, from coordinate 6,804 downwards.
AGAGTCGGGATTGCCAGGATCAGGCTGCTGTAGCTGTCGTTCTGTGATTTGCTCACCAGTCGTATCGGTATGCCGGATCGTGGTTGTACGCTCAACCAGGTGGAGGTGACCGTCCGGAGTCACGCCGGGGAGATCGAGAGAATAGGTCGCCACGGTATTGCGCTTCTCTGCTGAAAGGCTGCCGGATTCTGTGCTTACGATGCGAGAGACCTCGTGCAGCTTGTTTTCGGCATCAAGGCGGGAGATTCGCTCTTCCATTCTGCGGTCCTCGCCCTCTTTCTTGATAGTCGTTTGCCGTATTTCGTTCGGCTGCCAGTTGTCATTGCCATCGAGGAGTGCGGTGGTTTTCTGACGTTCGAGTACATTGTTCTTGGCGAGCTTCGTGATCTCGTCCGTCTTCAGAACCGGAACCAAGCCCCCGTTGATGCTTGCGATCATCACAGTACTCTGCGTTTCCTCCAAATCCTTGCTGATCCTTTTCGTACTGACGAGTTCGCGCTGAACCGGCTGAAGTTCACCATTCACATCTGGATTGGAGGTGATGCGTACGAGGCTCGAGTCGCCATTGGAATCAGCGTGTTTCTCTTCTTCTGTTACCTGCACGAGTGTCTTGGCTCCGTTGACATCTCGCCCAAACGTGCGAGTTATCGTCTTCGCGGTTGTGGCATCAAGCTGAAGCGTTTCCTTTTCAATTTCCTGGTAAGGCACCAAATGCCCGTCAAGCCCCCGCATCTGAATCGACTGCGTGTCTACTGTCCTGTTGGCGTTTTGGCTGTGGCTTTCGGTAATCCGCGTGGGATTTAGATTGTCGCGCTTCAAATCGGTCACGGCCGTCCAAGCGTGGTTGACGTCCTCAGTGCTTCGTAACCCGGAAATCTGGGCTGAAAGCTGTGCTCCAGAACAAAAAGATGTAGCAATTAGCAGTAACGACAAGTGGCTTAAACGCCAAACCGTTGGGGCACTAGACCCACGAGCGGCTTCGGATCCACAGAACATGAAACGCATACGCTTACTCACTGATGTGGCAAGCGGGACGCCAAAAGCAGGTATCCGCAAGTTATGGGCACGCAACCACATAAATGATTCCTTTCTTATGCGCCGTGCCCGTATTCAGGCAATTGGCCGTTATTCGTCACATGCCACCTTCAGAAACGCGATTTACCGGCTCTGACCGCATGCGAACAATGTCCGACGCGTGGGCAATCAGTTGAAGCGAGCGGCTAGAAATCCTCTAGCGTATCAGCGGGATAGAATCAGCAGCTTTGGCACGCGAGTTGCCTTTCGTCACTGGTTAGAGGAAATCGTTCGAGGAGAAATGAGTGTTTCGGGCAGAAATTCAAGACGTCGCAAAAGGTCCGATGTTGAAGATGTCTGGTAGGCTGGCAGGTGATTGGGCGCAGGAGGCACAGGCTCTGGTCGCAAGTAACGGTGGCACGAAGGGATTGGTAGTTGACCTCACGGAGATCTGTTATATCGACTCGTCGGGTGAGCAGTTGCTCCATTGGTTAAGTAGCCTCGGTGCACAGTTTGTGGCTGCGAATATTTATGTAGCGGGCATTCTTGAGCGGCTCCATTTGCCATTGTTCGAGAACGGGCACAAATAGTTGGGCCGTTCCGTTCAAAATATCATCGGTCTGCAAACTAATTCGCGCTCGGCCGGTAATCTTCTCTGGTGATTCCGAGGCGACGAATTTTGTTCTGTAGAGTCGTTCGCTTCAACCCGAGCCGTTCGGCAGCGCCGCCTCTACCGGCGATCTTCCCCGATGCCGCCCGTAGAGCTTCGATAATCACGCTGGACTCGGCTTGTCGAAAGCTGGAGGTCAGACCGCTGGCAACAGCGATCTCTGAAGAATTGCGCAACTCAGCGAGCGGCACTTCTAGCTCGTCACCGCGCGTAAGAATCACCGCCCGCTCGATTAAGTTCTGCAGTTCGCGCACATTGCCCGGCCATGGGGCATCTGCGAGCATCTCCATTGCCTGCCTGGGGATGGACTTGATTTTTTTTCCCATGCGTCGGGATAACTTGGATACGAAGTAATTGACAAGCAGCGGAACGTCTTCCCTCCGCTCACGAAGCGGGGGAATATCGATGGGGAACACATTTAACCGATAAAAAAGGTCCTCCCGGAATTTGCCTTCACGAATCATCGCAGGCAGATCCCGGTGTGTCGCAGCGATCATCCGCACGTTCACATGAATGGTTCTGGCGCTGCCCAAGCGTTCGAACTCCTGCTCCTGAACAGCACGCAACAATTTCGGTTGCAACTCCATGCTGATATCACCGATTTCGTCGAGAAAGAGCGAACCATGATCAGCAAGTTCGAACCTGCCCTTTTTTTGCATCAGGGCTCCGGTAAAGGCGCCTTTTTCGTGGCCAAACAGTTCGCTCTCCAGTAGTCCCGAAGGAATAGCGGCGCAATTCATGCGGACGAAAGTACGCTCTCGCCTCGGGCTTAGATTGTGAATTGCGCGGGCGATCAATTCTTTGCCCGTGCCTGTCTCGCCATGGAGTAAAACGGTGGAATCCGTTGCGGCAACGATCGAGATTTGTTCGAAAACTCTTTTGATCGCCGGACTGTTTCCGATGATGTCTTCGAAGTTGTAATCTGAGCTGATCTCCGATTCCAAATACTCCCGTTGATCTTGCAACTCATCTCGTGATGCGCGCAACCGGCCATAAGCCAGAGCGTTAGCGAGCAGCAAAGAAATTTGAGTGCCGATCTGAGACAGCAGGTCGCGATCCGACTCGCTGAACGCATTTTCCTTTCGACTGCCCATCGTCAACAGGCCCAAAGGACCGTCCACTCCGATCAGGGGCACAAGAACGGCCGAAACGAGAGATTCGGCGCGAGCAGCCTCGCGAACCGCCGCAGGTATTTCTGCTTCCAGCGGTGAGTAATACTGTGGTGTGTGCAGGCGCGACCATTCGCTCCATAGCTTTGTGGGTTCGGCGATGACAACTTTTTCCAGCAATCCTTTGCCAGTCGGGAAATCGAGAAACTTGCGTTCCAGAAAGCCTGTCTGTTTGTTCAGCAGCCACAATGATGTGAAATCATTCCCAAGGTGCTTCCGCATCGACCCTGCGACTGCCTGGAAGAGTTCGTCTGCTTCAAGCTTGCTGACAATGTGGTTGTTGATTTCCAGCAAGAGACCAAGCCGATCCCGCTGGTTCACGACTTCGCGGTGATAGAGCTCAGCCGTGTCTTTGGCTAGCGCGCATTCGAGTGCGATTGCCACGTGCGAGGCCAGAGAACGGAGCATCTCAACGTCTTCGGGAGCAAATTGCTGCCCCTGTGACTTGGTCATCGCAAGAATTCCGTAGCGCTTGTTGGAGGTAGAGACCGGGAACAAATACGTGCTTCGCCCGACTGCTTCGGCTGCAAATGGCGCAATGTGTGGCTGTCTCAGCATCTCCTGGGACACATCTGGAATAAAGACGGGTTCTTGCTCATCAAGCACTTGCGCCACCGCACCCGTACGTAGCAATTTGGTCCCGACATTTATCGCCGGGGCGTCGGCCTCTCGGTCAAACGCCAGACAGTGCAGACTTTCCCCGTCGTCGCTCAACACGTAGAGGTCCGCACCGTGCAGCCGGGAAGTGCTGGACAAAACTCGGCGCACACTCTGCAGGACGCCTTTGACGGTGGGCTGATCGGCCAAAGCGTTGGAGACGTCCAACAATGCTTGATACCGCTTTTCATCGCTCGTCATGTATCTCCCTCGGGTATCAGTTCAGATTGACAATGCCGCGCAGACCGGGAACGGCGCCGCTAATGCTGGTACTGTGCTTTCGTAATACCGAGCCGTCGAATCTTGTTTTGCAGAGTCGTACGCTTCAATCCCAGCCGTTCGGCGGCCCCTCCTTTTCCCGCGATCCGTCCCGACGCGGCTTTCAGTGCATCAATGATCACATCGGATTCTGCCTGATGAAAAGTAGAGGCCGAAACAGCGGCGACAGCGATGCCACAAGAGGAACTAAGCTCCGCTACCGGGACGTGCAACTCATCACCGCGTGTGAGGATCACGGCGCGTTCGATAAAGTTGGCGAGTTCCCTTATATTTCCTTTCCAGTCGCAGCTCCTCAGCAGTTCCATTGTGTTCCCGGCTATAAAGCGAATCTGCTTTCGCATGTGTGCCGATAGCTTCGCGACGAAATACTTTACGAGCAGTGGAATGTCTTCACGCCTTTCGCGAAGAGGAGGGATCTCGATCGGGAATACGTTAAAGCGATAGAAAAGATCCTCGCGGAACTTCTGCTGCCGGATCATCTCTCGCAGATCGCGATGGGTAGCAGCGACCATGCGTACATTCACATGGATTGTGTTGGCGCTTCCCAGACGTTCGAACTCCTGCTCCTGGACCGCGAGCAACAATTTCGGCTGCAACTCCAGGCTGATGTCGCCAATCTCGTCCAGAAACAGGGAACCCCCATTCGCGAGTTCGAATCGACCCTTTCTTTGCATCAGCGCGCCGGTAAACGCTCCCTTCTCGTGTCCGAAAAGTTCGCTTTCCAACAGTCCCGACGGAATAGCGGCGCAGTTCATGCGCACAAATGCACGGTTACGCCGCGCGCTGATGTTGTGAATGGCGCTTGCGATCAACTCTTTCCCGGTGCCAGTCTCACCGTGGAGTAATACGGTGGCATCGGTCGGGGCGACGATCGCGATTTGTTCAAACACCTTCTTAATAGCCGCACTCTTGCCGATAATGCCCTCGAAGCAGTGCTCAGAGTCGTCCTCGCATTCCAGAGAAAGCGCCTGCTCTTGCAGCTCCGCGACAGCAGGGTAGCTATTTCCTGCGAGTTCTCCGATGTCGGTGAAATCAACCGTCGCGCATGCCATAGTTTTCTCCTATCCTCTCTGCGCTGCTGCAGTTCTGGTTCGGACGTTTACCGGACGGGTAGTTTTCGTGTTCATAGCTGCCATGATAAGAACTTCGGCGAGTGTGAACCTACGGCAAGTTTCAGCAGTGATGTAGAACATGGCACGTTTCTCCGATCTGCACGGCCGCGATCATGGGCTCCAGGCTTGGCGGGCGATGGCATGGGTCCAGACTGGGATAATTTGGGAAGATGACGCGTAACAGTTTTTCGGAATCTTCCAGATTCATAAAGCCGGTTTCTGTGGGAATGAACGTCATACTCGGTACTCCTTTTTCGACCGTTCAGGCTTGAACTGGAATTTACGGTCTTGTTCAAGTGCGGAGCCATTGTCCATCAAGTTGGATTTGCGCACAGCCCCACATCGGGGCGAATCGCCAACTCTTGAGGGCAGACATGGCCCCTTCTTTCGAGGCTAAAGATTTAATCGCTTGGAAAACTCTGAAGGAGAGTTTAGCGGGGCTTGCGTGGCGGGGGCTCGACGCGCTTCCACCCAAACAGGCGCGCGTCAATTGACCACAGCCCCGGCCCTAACATTGCAAGGGCGACAGCAAAGGTAGCTAACAACATCCACACCCACCTGTCTCCGGGTAGTGTGAACATCTTCCAGATTTCAACAATCGCCGCCAGGGTTCCGGCGATCGGTGTCCACAAACCTGCGACTAAAAGGATTCCTGCTCCCACCAAGAGCACGGCTGGAATTGTTACATTCAACGGGGGATCCCCCCAGATTCTCGAGGAAGAGCGAAGAACCAGTGCAGTACCGCCGACAAAGCGCAATAGCAGCAGACCGACTCCAGGCCAGCCGCCTGCGAAGGTGGAATACAAGCGACGCAACGACACACCTTTCTAAACATAACTATGTTGTGACGTTACGTGGACCCGTGGAAACCCCAAAAAGAGCCAGCATTCCCACCCTTTAGGGTGTTACTCACACGCTTGGGAAAGGGCTTATGGAACTCACAACTCGATAATCCCTCGCTTCAACCCGATCATCGCGGCATGGGTGCGGTCGTTGGCGCCCAATTTGGAAAGAATGCACTTGACTCGACTCTTGACAGTTTCTTCGGTTATGGAGAGCTGATCCGCAATTTGTTTATTTGCGTTGCCTGCTGCGATCAGTCGCAAGACTAGAATTTCTGCAGGCGTGAGTGCGTCATCGGTTACGTGCTCGGCGACTTGGTAGGAGACCTCGGGAGAAAGGGTTTTTTTCCCGGAGGAAACTGAGCGGATTGTCTCCAGCAATTCCTTGTGTAGTGTGTTTTTGAGGAGGTAGGCCTGAGCCCCGGCCTTGAGGGCACGAAGGATTTGCGTGTCGCCTGCGTAGGTAGTCAATACAATTACTTTTGCTTCCGGACATTCATTGCGAATGGCAATAAGCGCGTCGAGTCCATTCATTTCCGGCATCTGCAAGTCCATCAGCGTGACATCGGGATGATGGGTTCTGAATTGCTGGATGGCTTCGCGACCGTTGGATGCCTCGGCCACCAGAGACATATCCGTCTGAATGCCAATTAGCCCGGCAATCCCCTGCCGCACGATTGGATGGTCGTCAACGGCCAGAATTCGAATTGGGGAGGAACCGGTCATGATGCAATTTTTAATTCACGCCTTTGCCGTAAATTTTCGTGACAGCCAGGAACGCTTTTGACTGCTCGCATAGGCCCGGCTGGCGGGAACGCGTAATTCGACTTCAGTACCTGCACCGACTTCGCTCCACACTTCCAGCCTACCTCCGATAAGTGTGGCGCGTTCCGGCATGCCGCGCAAGCCGAAATGTCCCTGAGCGCCTTGGCCGGAGAGAATAGCAGGGTCAATTCCCTTTCCATCATCGCGCACGCGCAACCGGAATTGCTCAGCGTCATAGCGAATCTCAACTTCAATCTTCCGCGCCTGGGCATGCCGGAAGGCATTGCGCAGCGATT
>JAFAGX010000530.1 GCA_019237515.1 Acidobacteriaceae bacterium | reverse complement strand
GCTGTACGAGAACCCATCGTATTTGTTTCGCGAACAATACGAAGTCTCCCGCGATCCAAATGCGTTCTTCGAGGAAGATACTCCGGCTTTCCAGCGGCTGTCGCGCGACTTGGCCCAAACCCTGGTCTCGAACATTCTGGAGGGCTTTTGATGCGAGCCTTCGCGCAGACTGACAGGTTCGTGTCGGAGGTCCAATCGCGCAAGTTGCGTCCCGCGTATGTGTTCGTCGGAGATGAAGTTTTTTTTCGCAATCGCTGCCGCGAAGCCATAGTGGAGCATCTTGTTCCCTCCGAACTCCGGGACTTCAGCCTGTTTGAATTCGATTTGGCCGAAACCGATTTGGCCGAAATCCTCGATCGAGCGCGCACGCCTTCCCTGATGGCCCCCTTCCAGGTGTTCTTCATTCGTGGCGTAAAGAACCTTTTTGGCCGTGGATCGAATACAGAGAAGTTGGCTGCAATCGAGCAGTACTGCCAGGATCCCAATCCAGCAGCGGTTCTGATTTTTGTTGCTGATCACATCAGTATTCCTGCCGACGCGCGCCGCATGGAACTCACCGACAAAGAACGTTACGAGCGCATTCGCGAGACCATGGGGGAATACTGCGGAATTATCGAATTGGGCCGGGTCGAGGAAGGCGAAGCCGTCCGCTGGCTCGATCAATATTGCTCCACTCTAGGCGTGAAGGTCGACGCCGATGCCGCGCGAGAACTGGTGGATGCACTCGGCGGCGATATGATGATGATCTCGAATGAACTGGAGAAGTTGATTCTCTACGTCGGCGAGAAAAAACGCGTTACCCTGGGCGATGTGGAGACAATGGTGCTGGCGGCAAAGCAGCGCTCACTCTATGAGCTTACGGACGCCATTTCCGCCAAAGATCGCGTGCGTGCGCTTTCCATGCTGGATGCTATTTTGACCACCGGCGAAGGTGATGAGGCCGCTATCGGACACCTTTATATGCTGGCGAAAACATTTCGCCAGATGCTGGTTATTCTCGAGCGCAACGTTCGCGACCAGCGCATGTTGTGGGCAGCCTTATGGCAAGGGTTCCGAGTGCCTCCGTTTGCGGCCGAGGACATCATTAAGCAGGCACGACGCTACAAATCGAAACGCGAATTGACGCGAGCGATTCGCTTGATCGCGAAAACCGATTTAGCACTGAGGTCGAATCCTCCTAACAAGCGGCTGGTTTTGGAGAAACTTGTACTGGATTTGACCGCCGAGCCCAAAGCTGAGGTTCCCGGCTGGTCGCAAGAAGAGTTGCCGGTGTGAGCAATTGCCAATTGGCAATTGCCGATTTGTAATTGATCGTTGTCATATCGCTGAGTGGACGCCCACTCTTATCTCGATCGCATTTCCTACACGGGGCCCACTGACCCGTCCGCCGAGGTTCTCAAGTCGCTCCATCGCGCGCACATGTTTGCGGTGCCTTTTGAGAATCTTGAGATCAAGCTGGGGCGAAAAATCATCTGCGATGAAGCCTCAATCCTTTGCAAGATCGTGCAACAGAGACGGGGCGGGTTCTGCTACGAACTAAATGGCGCGTTCGCCGCCCTGCTTCGAGAGCTCGGGTTCAAGGTCACGCTTCTCTCGGCCCGCGTTGCCCGACAAGATGGAAATTATGGCCCGGAGTTCGATCACCTGACATTGCGGGTTGATCTCGATGAGCCATGGCTCGCGGATGTCGGCTTCGGCGACTCCTTCGTTGATCCGCTAAAGCTGAAAGTTGACCTCGAGCAGCCGCAAGGGAGACGAAATTTTCGCATCATCGAGGAATCAGGCTCGCTTCACATGGAAATGGCTGAACCTGGCGAAGAGTGGAAGCGTCAATACACGTTTACTCTTGTGCCACGGCATCTCAGTGATTTCTCCGGAATGTGTCACTACCATCAGACCTCTCCGCAGTCCTCATTCACGCAGAAAAGCATTTGTTCCAAAGCTACGCCGGCCGGCCGCATCACCATTGCGGACCAGAAACTCATCATCACGCGAGACGGTCAGAGAGAGGAATCGACGCTCGGCTCTGACGAAGAATGGCGGGCGGCCCTGCAAAAGCGTTTTGGGATTGTGCTTTAGCGACCGGTTGCGCGTTAGCCGGGCTTTCCGGTGTAGTGCTCATCGCGGTGAACGTGACTGTGATCTTCGAGGGCTTCGAGATGCGTCACTACTTCTGCCGGCATGCCTAGTACACCCGGAAGTCGCTCCTCGAGCCGGGTTGCCGCGTTGTGCGCCTCGCCGACCGGGCAGTCATAAGGAAATAACAAATGCAACTCGACCATCAGCCGAAAACCGGTGGTTCGAAAGCGAACTCCGTGGTAAGTGAGCCCGAGTTCGGAGCAAACAGACTCCAGTTTTCGCCCGAGATCGCGCCCGACCAGCGGATCGGCGTAGTCCAGCAACCCGCGTGCCGATCGCCACACCAGCAACCCGCCCGACCAAAGGATATTTAGGCCAATCAAGATCGCGCAGATCGGGTCT
>JAFAGX010000460.1 GCA_019237515.1 Acidobacteriaceae bacterium | reverse complement strand
TGGGAGTTCGGACCCGCGAGGATCTGATTTGAACTGGGATCCGCCATATGGTTGCGCGCGCATGCGGAGGCGGCAACTGGAATCCCAATTTTCTAAAGCTCAATCTCAGTGCCGAGCAAATCAGCGCCCAGTGATACGAATCAGCATTTCCTGTCCGCTGCTGAGGGTGATCTTCTGATGGCCGTGGAACGCCGTGGTCCCTAGTCCACCGGCGCCGCCGATCACCGAGCCGATTCCTGCACCCTTGCCGCCGCCAAAGATTCCGCCGAGTAATGCCCCTGCTCCCGCGCCGATGGCGGTATGCTCGATGCTTTTTCGGCCTCGTCCACCCGACTCGATTGCTCCTTCGACATCGACTTTCTCGCCCGATGGTGCGTGATAAAGCTCCACAATTTCGGCGTTAATCGGCGCACGCCGCCCATCTGGCATCACCAGGCGGTCGAACTGCAGCATCATGCTGGTATGCCCTGTGACTTTGCCCGACATTTCAATTTCTGTGATGTGGCCATACACTCGGGCGTTTTGGTAATCGCCCTGGTCGACGACAGTCGCGCTGAACGGGTCACCGACCTGGGAATCAGTGGTGGTAAGCGTGTCATCCAGGCGAATGCGCAGTGCAACGTCATCTGGAACACTGAAGATCGCAGGGGATGCGACCAACCATGAAATGGTAGATAAGACCAGCATCGCAAGCAGAACAGAGCTTGCGACAAAACCGGGATGTTCGAATCTTCGAAGACGATCACTCATAAGCGGGCCTCCTTCGTTAGCCTGAACTTCGTGAATTCGGCAGCTTTAGATCTGCCTAAAATTTGTAGCCCGCCCAAAGCGCCCAGTAATTCAAATTGCGCGCGGGTTGCGTCTCCTTCAGAAAACGCCCGGCAAAAAACACTCCGTAATCGCCCTGAAACCACATGTGTCGCGTCGCCTGCCAGCGGATCTCGGTTCCGGGACGGTGGCCCACATAGCGGGCGTGACTTCCGTCCGCGGCTCGAATGAGAAATCCGGGTACGGCATAGACACCATCGTGAGTGCATTCTCGCCACTGAAAGATCCAATCGAAGGATGCGGACACGTCATGTGGCAGATCGGTTTCGATGTGAGGATGAAGGTCGACGAAGTTGATGGGTCCGGGTCCAGTGGTGGCCAGGACCCCGAAATAGTTGCCCTTCGGAAACAGCGGATTGAAGGTCCCGAGGGTGTGAGAGTTAGGGTGGTCCCCGCTCGAGATATCAGCCTTTGCGCTGAATCGAGGTTTCAGCGGAATGGTCGGGAAACGATAACCGGTCTCTGAGGCCACCGTCCACGCCCGAATGTTGTCAGGACCGAAGGTACCGAATTGCCAGAGTGCCTCATAATCGAAATCCCATCCTGGTTGGTCTGTGGCAACTGGACGTGAAGCTCTTCCACCAAGTGAGTGCCTTACCTCTTGCGCTGTGCCGCGTTGAAACGTAGCGTCTTTGCGGTCGAGACCGAGATAGTAGAGTTCCAGGCTGGTCGTCTTCGGCAAAGAGCGACTGGCATACACGCCCCAGAAGCCAACCTGGTGGTTCGGCGCATTGTCGAAGAACCCAGGTTTGTCTTCATCCGGACGAATGGCGAACCCGTCGACTCGCCATTGGTTGATTTTGCTTTTGAGCAGAAAACCGTCAAAGCTCAACCGAACATTCGGCCCCTCACGGACATCGATGAGCCGTCCCGATCCGTACTCAAGTTGGTGCCTTCCGGCTCTCACTTCGATGGAGTTCTGACCTTCTCCAGTTCCAACCTGGAGGAACGCCGCTTGAAAATCGAGTTTCTTCTCGTCGATTGGCCGCGGGCCGCCAGAACGGAAGGAGTTCAAGCCGCTTTTCAGTTCGACAAAAGTGCGAACATGTTTGCCGTAGTGAATGTCGAAACCCAGCATGTATCTTTCGTTGAGGTACGCGTTCCAATAGGGAGCCTGTCCCCAATTGTCGTTGCCGATCTGCTCCCATATTTCTCGGGCTTCCCCGCTGACCGTCATGAACCAATCGTTGTTAGCACCTCGAAGCCGGATATATTTGAGCCGGTCCCAGAAATCCTGACGGTTGGCACGATCCGCGAGGAAACTCCAGTCTTCGTCCTCCCGCAGCAACTTGAAGCTCCGGTCTGCCGTTTCCGGTGTGGCGGAAGATGCAGACTGGGCCGCAGCGGACGCTTCGACCAAGAGCAGGAGAAGCGCCACCAGAATTCGGAGACCTTGCTTCATCGTTTTCAGTTCCTGGCGATCGAGTGGATCTCGGCAATGTAACCCCCGGGAAATTGCACAATGACAGAGTATCGATGATCGGCTGTGTAGGGGGCGACCAGAACTTCGACCCCGGCCGCTTTGGCCTTTGTTAGGGTATCGGTAAGGTTGGGAACCTCATATCCGGTGCATTCCCGCCCGTAGGGATAAGGCAGATGGCCATCCGTCACGAAGACGGTAACCTGACCAAACCCCGAATCGATCCGAATGCGTCGATAGGTTTCACCGGGTTTGCCAATTTCGATGCCAGCCGCATGGGAATCATCGGAAACAATTTTTCCGTGAGAAAACGCGACAAAACTCCGAGCAAAATCGTCCGCACGGTACGCGGATACATAAACCCGGTTCTCCGGAATTGTTTCCAGTGCTTTGTAGTTGGGCGCGGTGGTGTGCCAGTAGAGTTGCATATTCACTCCGCCAGGCCACTGGATAACGGCGTCTCGTCCAATCGGATCATCGAACGGAGTGACGAGCACATCGGCTCCTGTCGCACGGGCGGCTTTGATGGCCGTATCGAGGTTTGCCACCAGATAACCTGTGCGCTCCACTCCGAACGGATACGGCACAGGTGTCTTGAACCCGAAAACGGAAATGCTGCCTACCGGCGTCAACACGAGTTGGGACATGGTGCTGCTCGGAGTGGGGGTTACTGTGAACACTCCTTGTTTGGTCGCGGTGCCTCCGAACGTAGCCAAAACGCTTGAGACAAAGTCGGCGAACTGGTCTGGAGCGACATAAACATGGGTCGTGTCGTACTGCGGCCCGATCGCCACCTCAGGGGTTGCCTCAGCAACTTCGGCCGCAAGCGCGCTTGGTACCGTGCTTTGCCAACTCCACACACCAACCGGTGTAAGGAGCGCTACTGCTCCAAGGACAATCGCCCCCAACGTTGTTCTCAAGAGCCATCCAACCTTTTGTTCTCGGCTCATTGAGCCCTCTCAGTCTGCGCGGGCAGCCCACTCTGTATCGCCGGCTGTGAAGCCGCCCGCTCATCCCAGTGTTTACCGACCAGGCAAACCGATGCCGCTTGGGTGAGGTTCACGTTTTTTGCAAGAATCCAGCCGCCGAACTGTTCCCCGAGTACCATTCCCAGAAGGCCAAGCAGGGCAACAATGGGAGGCGCCGGACTCTTCACGCGAATCACTCCGTACAAAACGCCGACCAACAACCCAACTGCGAATGACACGAGCATTACCTTCATGGTCGGCCCCCTCTAAAAGGCGAAGCAATCGCAACCCAGGCTCCACAGCCCGGATGTCCCGAAGACTCGAACCCCTCCGCTGGACGCGGGCGCGTGTGCACGATGAGAATGCGCCGCATCAGCACACGCGGCCGAATTCGACGCGCTTGGGGTTTTCGCAGGCTGCGAGTAGCCTCCATAGGTTGCGACTGGAGACCAGTTCGGGCTAGCGGGAAGAGCCGGAGGTGAGAGCTTCGCGAACGCGTCAGTGGCATAAACAATCTTGCCGCCGACGATCGTAAGGTGTGATTCGAGATCCTTGATGTCTTCCTCAGGTATCGAAAAATAGTCGGCAGACAGGACCGCCAGATCGGCAAGTTGTCCGGTAGTCAATGCACCCTTTTTCCCATCTTCCGTGGAGAACCAACTACTTCCCATCGTGTAGAGCCTGAGTGCCTCAGCCCGATCGAACCGGTTCTTTTTGGGATAAAGACACAACCCTCCAATCGTCTTTCCCGAGACGAGCCAGTACAGAGAGAGGAACGGGTTGTAGCTGGACACCCGCGTGGCATCCGTTCCGGCCCCGACAGGAATTCCCATTTCCAACATGCGGCGAATCGGCGGAGTGCGTTCGGCCTGATGTGCACCATAGCGCTCCACGAAGTACTCGCCCTGGAAGGCCATGCGGTTCTGCACGGCGATTCCACCCCCGAGCTTTTTCACTCTTTCAAGATTCCGATCCGAAATGGTTTCGCAGTGGTCAAAGAACCAGTGCAGGCCGTCGAATGGAATCTCGCGGTTAACGGCTTCGTAGACATTCAACGCCCGCTCGATGGTCTCGTCGTATGTGGCATGCATGCGAAACGGCCAGCGATTCTCCACCAGATGGCGGATGACCGCTTGTAACTCACTCTCCATCACCGGCAGCATGTCCGGCCTGGTTACAAGAAAGTCTTCGAAGTCAGCAGCGGAGAAGACCAGCATTTCTCCCGCACCGTTGTGCCGATAGAAATCATCGCCCTGCCCGGGCTTTACCATCTTCGTCCAGTTCTGGAAGTCTTGGAGTTCCTTTTTTGGCTTCTGCGTGAAGAGGTTATATGCGAGGCGAACCGACAATTCTCCGCTGCGATGGAGTTCATCGACGACACCGTAATCATCCGGATAGTTTTGAAAACCGCCACCCGCATCGATTGCGCTGGTGACGCCAAACCGGTTGAGTTCGCGGAAGAACAGTCGTGAAGAGTTGAGCTGGTCTTGGCGCGAAAGCTTTGGTCCCTTAGCCAGTGTCGCGTAGAGAATGTTGGCGTTTGGCTTGGCGAGGAGAAGGCCTGTGGGATTTCCGTGGCGGTCATGCTGAACTTCTCCCGCGGGAAATTCGGGAGCATTCTTGTCGTAGCCGACGGCGCGGAGCGCAGCCCCATTCAACAACGCCCGGTCGTACAGATGCATAATAAAGACTGGCGTATCCGGGGCCACCGCGTTGATCTCGTCGAGAGTGGGCATCCGCCGTTCGGCAAACTGAAACTCGGTCCAGCCCCCCACCACCCGGACCCACTGGGGAGCCGGCGTGCGCGCCGCCTGCTCCTTCAGCATGCGCAAGGCATCCGCCAACGAGGGCACTCCATCCCAGCGCAATTCCAGGTTGTAGTTGAGACCGCCACGAATCGGATGCATGTGCGAATCATTCAGACCGGGAATCACCGTTTGTCGCTTTCCGTCGATTACTCGAGTCGCTGGTCCGGCTAAAGCAAGGATTTCCTCATCCGTACCTGTCGCAATGATCTTCCCATCCCGGATGGCAAGAGCTTCGACGAACGACGGAACACTATTTGTCGCGATTTTGGCATTATGAAGAATTGTGTCGACAACCATAAGGACTCCTTCGGGGGGCTAAACATTTTCGAGGGGGGCAGGGTTCGGCCTACCCCCTTCGAGCGGGTTATGCCGCCGGATAAAATCGCGGCGGTCCCATAATTGGTGGGTCTCAAGCTGCTGCTTTCGTCGCCGCCGCCTTGTCCTTCTCTCGGACCACTTCTTGCGCTTTTTGGTAACTCTCGAAGACGGCGTTGTAGTTCGGTGCCACCATGCCATACAACTTGGCGAACTCCGCCGCATCGGAACGGTTCCAGGTTCGTTGCAGCTCACACAGCACGGCATTCGCGCTCGTCGGAACGATTCCGGCTGCGACAAAGCGAGCGACGGTTGTTCTGGATGCCTCCTCGCTTGGATCCCCGGAGGCATCGATCACGGCATACACGTTGTACCCGGCGGCCTTTGCATCGAGCGCAGGAAACATGACGCACACACTGGTCCATACACCAGCCATGATCAGAGTCTTCCGACCGGTTTCTCGTACCGTCTTCACGAACAGCGCGTTGTCCCACGCACTGACTTCACCTTTGCGCGGCACGTGAACAGCGTGGGGCGCCGCTTCGTGAATCTCCGGCATGAGTGGACCATTGGGACCGTTGGGCTCTGAGGCGGTCGTTATCAGGGGCAACTTCATCAAGGTTGCGAGCTTCGCGAGCATGGTGGTGTTCGCCCGCAACTGCGCTACTTCAATATCTTTCACCACCTGAAACAGCCCTGCCTGGTGGTCAAGCAAAAGCAACAGGGTATCCGCCGGGTTGATTAGTGCCTTTCCACCTCCGGGCTCATGTTCAATTCCGTCACGTATGGAGTTCGGGTTTGGTTCGTTTGTGCTCATGCATCTGCTCCTTCTTGGAATGGGGTTCCACTTTTGTGGAACATGTTTTTCTCGAGGCCGTGGTGCGGCAGCTCACACCCTCGGTTGCAAGCACGGGGCCAACACC
>JAFAGX010000400.1 GCA_019237515.1 Acidobacteriaceae bacterium | reverse complement strand
AAGAGCGGCTTAGGACAGCACTGGGCGACGCAGATTGGAACCTTCTCTTCTCGATCGCGGATTGTGTCGCCAATGCCGCGCTGGAGGCAGAAAAACTGCGACTCCGCAATTCCGATCACGCCAAAACCGCGGCCTGACAAGTCGTTTAGCGGCTCCGCACTCTCGAATCCTCCAGTTGGAAAACGTCTTCCTACACACCGCCATCCAAATTTCTGTTGGAAATCAAAAGAGGTGAAAAATGCAAAGGCACGAAGTTGTTGTCATCACCGGTGCCTCGGCCGGCGTGGGACGTGCGACAGTGCGAGAGTTTGCGCGGCGTGGCGCTTCGATAGGCCTGATCGCCCGAGGCAGGGACGGGCTTGAAGGGGCTCGACGTGAGGTTGAAGCTTTCGGCGGCAAAGCTCTGGTCCTGCAGGTTGATGTCGCGGATGCCGAGCAGGTCGAACGAGCCGCTGCCGAAGCGGAGAGAAAACTCGGGCCCATTGACATCTGGGTCAACAACGCTATGACTTCCGTTTTCTCACCCATCAAAGAAATGACGGCGGAAGAGTTCAAACGAGTGACGGAGGTGACTTACCTGGGATTTGTATACGGGAGCTTGGCAGCGCTCAAACGTATGTTGCCGCGCGATCGTGGAACCATCGTGCATGTAGGTTCCGCACTGGCTTACCGCAGCATCCCGTTACAAGCGGCTTACTGCGCCTCGAAACACGCAGTACTTGGCTTCTATGCCGCGCTCCGCACCGAATTGATGCACGACGGCAGCAATGTTCACACCACGATGGTTCAGATGCCGGCGCTCAATACACCTCAGTTTGGCTGGGTCAAAAGCCGTCTGCCGCGAAAAGCGCAGCCCGTTCCTCCGATTTACCAGCCGGAGGTTGCAGCTCGCGCAATTTATTATGCGGCCCATCATCCCAAGCGGCGCGAGTATTATCCGGCATGGTCTTCGGTGAAGGCTATTTTTGGAAACAAGCTGGTGCCGTCCTTTGCTGACCACTATCTGGCCCGCACCGGCTACGAATCCCAGCAATATGATGGCCGGGAAGACCCCAACCGCGCAAACAATCTATGGGAGCCCTTGTCAGGCGACCATGGCGCGCACGGGCGTTTTGACAGCCGGGCAAGTTCGCACAGCTCCGAACTCTGGCTTGAGACTCACGTGTATTGGTTGGCGGCTGCCCTTGGAGTCGCTGGGCTGAAGTTGCTCCACCGAGCGCTGCAAGGCAAGCGGGAGCGTCGGTTGACTCCCAAGGCAATTTTTAAGAAAGCAGCCTGACGTTGAGAGTTGGAGGTTTGTTATGAAGTTCTTGGTCGGCTTGGCAATTGGATTTGCCGGAGCCATTCTCTTCGCGCCCGCTCCTGGCCAGGAGACGCGTCAAAGGCTGATCGAGAAATCGCGCGATTGGCGGCGCGTCCCGGAGAAAAAAGCTGAGGAGATGGCCGAAGCTGCCGAGCATAAAGCCGGCGACATCGGTGCTGAAATTGGCCGCCGCGCAGCCGAATCTGCGCTGGAAGCGGTTAAGGGCAATGTGTTAGGTCAAAACAAAACTGCGTAGAAATCACCCGCTTCGAGTTGCCAAGGCAGCAAGTGTTTTCAGGTCAGGAACCGTGATGTCAGGTTCCCCCTCGACTGCCTGAGTCGCGCCGAAGCCCCTGCGGTGGACCAACGCCGTGGACAACTGTAACGATTTGGCGGGCAGCACATCGTGGTAGATACTCTGGCCAACATGGAGAACCTGCTGACGGGGCTGTCCCAGCCGCTGGAGGGCCAACAGGAATGGCGCCGCAGAAGGTTTGTAAGCCTTCGCTTGTTCGGCGGTAATCACGTCGTCGAACTCGATTTGAAGATGTCGCGCCGTGGCGGCAAAGAGATCGTCGTCGGTATTCGAGATGATCGCGAGCTTGAATCGGCGCTTCAGCTCTCGCAAGGCTGGAACCGTATCTGGAAAAGGCAACCAGTTCGGCAATGACGCTGGCAATTGCTCCGCTTCTCCGTCCGAAATAGTAAAACCTAACTTCTGTCCAAATCCTCGGACAATGTTGGCCAGCACATCACGGTAACGCTGGTATGGATTTTGCTCTCGGGGCTCAAGTTCGCCGTAAATTTTCAAAACTTGGGCATCACTCAGCACATGACCGTGCACCGCTAAGATCGGGTGAATCGCATTCAGGATTCCCGTTTCCCAGTCGATCAGGGTTCCATAGCAGTCAAACGTCAGGACACTGAATCGATCAAAATTCAACCCGGTCAACACGCCGTCACCCGAGTTTTGCCCCATTCGGCACTTTCCTTTCAGGATGCAGCAGCACAACCTCCCCACTCGGGAGATAAAACCCGGTTGTCAACACCTCCGACATAAATGTCGCGATCTGCTTCGGAGGGAAGTTCACCACTGCCAAAATCTGCTTACCGATCAACTCCTCCTTGCTATAGAGATCTTTGATCTGGGCGCTGGATCGTTTCACGCCGAGTTCCCCGAAATCGATTTTGAGCTTGTATGCTGGTTTGCGAGCCTGGGGAAAATCTTCCACTTCAACAATGGTTCCTGCGCGCAGTTCTACCTTCTCGAAGTCTTCCCAACTGATGTGATCCATTGGATCCCCGCAACGAAGGATGACAGGCGAAACTGATTGCCCGACATCAGTTTACCTGAGGGAAGATGGTTCACAATGAAAGGTAGCCTGTCGCTAAGATCCCTGATTGCGGCCGCACTGGGGAGCATGTTGCGGATCCTATGCCACCCGAGACATCGCAGCGCAAGCAATCTCCATCAAAGGTGGACAGATATGCGGCAAGGAAGCGTCTTAGCGCCGTCCGGAACTTTCGGTTCCGTATTTCGGCTGCTGGTAAGCAAATTCCGAAGGACTCTGATCCATATCGTCAGCTTCTCTCAAGGCTGCGCAGAACAAAAGCGAGAAAATGAAGACCAGTTCGCATGGCTGGAGGCGTATGAAGCTGCACTCCTGGAGTTCAACGCGCATAGGGCCTCACTAGCCATCGATACGGCCGTGAAAGCCATCGACCGGCGCAAGCAGTTGCTGGGCTTCAGTTCGAAGAATGCTCACGAATGGCAGCTTCTTGAGCATGCAACCAGAACTCTGCTTACCATCAGAACCCATCGCGTGCTTCCCGCAGCAGACAATACTCCGGGCAACGTTGCCCACGATGCATCGCGCACTGCTTGAACTCTGCCTTCTTATCAACCTGTAAAAATTAGATCCGGCTGGCGACCGGAAGAAATATGCCGATAGGCGGGCACGGCGCCGGACGGGACCCGCCCAGCGCCGACAACAACTAAAAAGCTATTTGGAATTCGTCTGCGAACATTCGCCGCGAGCCTGAATGCTTTGCACTCAGAATGGATTGGCAGACGCGTTCTGTCCAACAGTTGGTGAGTTGCTGTGCTCCTCGGAAGTGCCGGTCGGCATTCCTTGCACCGTCACCGCCTGGCCGACGTGACTGGACAGATCACCGTTGCCGTACAAAGAATAAGTCGTTCCCGTCTGATAATCCGTAATGGCGAAATTGCCATTTTCTTGCTTCAGACAGCCCGTCACCTTGAGGGATCCGCTTTGGGCGTTTCCATTCTCCTGGGTATTGGCTTGACCATTCGAACTCGCGGAATTCCCTGTCTGCCCGGTTGCATCACTCTGGTTTCCAGTCGTCTGCGCGACGAGCCACGTTCCGCAGCAAAGAACAATCGCAAATAGCAAGGTTTTAGTCATACACATCTCCTCGTCGATTCCTTGGATGGTGGGCTCTCTACTTGAGGTGGCCTTTGATGTGCTGGCAGAGATTTGGTCGTTGTAGGGTCCGTGTACAGCTACCAATGTAGGAGTGCAACGCCACACACCACCAGCCCTGCCGCCGCCCAACGGCGGCCATGGACATCTTCTTTCAAAATATATTTCGCCAGCAGCGTCTCCAACAAGTAGCTAGCTGCCGTTGCCGGTACTGCGAAGCTGACGGGTGCAATCGACAGCAGCGAAAGTAAAGCAAAAAAAGCTACGGCCAGTGCTGCAATCCCACCCAACACCATCGGGCTGCGCACAATCCGAACACATACGGCCAAAAACGAGGGTGGCCCCAACCCTTCGACTGGTCCCATGCGTTTCATGCCAGCAGTGTTCAGAAGATCTCCGACCGTATTGCAACTGGCGATAATCGCCACTAGAAGCCATCTCATCGCGTGTCTCCCGCCTGGGTATGTGCTGCGGTGAGTGGTGGTGTTTCTTCAGCCAGGATGACTCCGCCCGTAATCAGCAGGACTCCGATCCAGTGTTCCCAGGAGATTTGGTCACCCAAAAAAAAATGCCCAGCGATGGCAATGAGCACATAGGAACTGGCCGTCACCGGCAGCACAAAACTAAGATCCGCGCGACTGAGCAGGGCCAGATCACTGATCATCCAAACCACAAGGATGCAAATTCCAATCAGAACCCAAGGATTGATCAGCGCGCGAATGTAGTCCAATGGAGAAGCGGAAACAATCCTGCCAACCTGCTGCATACCGTGGCTCAGACAGGTGTTTCCAACCACGCTGGTTCCCACCACGATTACCGTGAGCAGTTGAGTCGTTTTGAAGAAAACTGCCGAGTTTGGGCTGCCGCTCCGCCCCTGCGCCGAATTTACTGCACTTTTCGGTTTGTTTATCAGGTCTTCGCAGCGCATTTGTGCATACGATGCAAATGCCGCCCG
>JAFAGX010000436.1 GCA_019237515.1 Acidobacteriaceae bacterium | reverse complement strand
CGGCGAGCGAGCGTTTTGGGGAACCGTGTTGGGTCTGTTTGGCGGGAATTACGCGTGGTTTTTCCTGCTGAACTGGATCCCGTACTATTTCGAAACAGATCGTCACATCACGGGTGAGAGCCGCGCTCTCTTCACCTCGCTGCCGTTCTGGGGTGTGGCAACCTCCTCCATGTTGCTGGGGGTGTTCGCTGACGCGCTCATTCGCCGCGGTCGCGACGCGGGCCGCGTGCGACGCAAGGTGATGTGCGGAGGTCTTCTTTGTGCATGCGTGTTCATGGTTCCGGCGGTTCTGGTACGCCAACCTGTTTTATTTCAAATTCTCCTGGTGTTGTGCCTAGCCTCAATAGGCGGTTGGTCGTCAAATCACTGGGCACTTACCCAGCGGTTGGCTGGGGTAGAAGGAGCTGCGAAGTGGACCGGATTGCAGAACTGCATCGGTAATTTTGCTGGCGTGCTCGCAAATTTCCTGGGTGGCTGGACGTTATCGCTCACACACTCTTTTATACCCGCGTTCACACTGGTAGTGTGCGCCATGCTGCTTTCGGTGTTCGGCTACTGGTTTTTAGTTAGCACGGGAGACCCTGTCAACTGGGGAAATGGCTATCTACCACAAAAAAATTTGGCATATATGTGTCTTTTCAATTAAAAGGCCGTAATATGTAATCAGGCGGCGTTGAAGAGTACTGAAGGTTACCTTCTCAGTACTACTGGTTACGGTTGAAGTAGGGAGCCCCACCTCTTACAACCAACAAGCTGGCGCACTCTTGCACACGCTGTCGTGCGCCCTCCGGTGGGTATCTTCCTCCGAGTACCCACCGGACTTACTTCCTCGCAATCATCGAAATCCGAAAGGCAGGCCTGTGCACGGACGTCTCGCAGCTGGCAATGCCGGCCTGTTCCGCGAGTGATTTAAGTTCCTCGTCGGTAAACGAAGCTCGCACGGAGATCATGCCGTCATGAACGGTGACCTTCTTCCAGTTCATGACGTATTTGGTCGCCGGAAGGAATAGGAACGGGATCACGTTGCGCTCGAGATCGCAAACCAGAAGCGCCTTGTGCGCGGCCGCAAAGAAGTTGCGTAGCAACTCCACAACCTGCTCGTTTTGAAAGTGGTGCAGGAATAGCGAGCAAAGCACGTAGTCGAAGCTGGCGGGTGCGAAAGGCAGCGCGAATGCGTTCCCGATGATCTTCGGGCGAGGTGCGGCAGCGATATTGGTGGCGTTGTAATCGAAGCTGACTACGCGCGATCTCGGATAGGTGGCTTTGATTGTCCGTGCTGTATCACCTGAAGCAGATCCAATATCGAGCAGTGAGAACGCTTCATCGCGCTGAGCGACACGCGCCAACGTCTTCAGAATGACGGAGTGCCCGCCAAAGTGTTGGTTGATGCGGATGAGATCGGCGAGATTCGGGCGCGCTTCGTCAGGCGGAAGATGGTCGAGCAGTTCCGGTTTGATCACTCGACGAATGAATACGTTCAACACGACACATCATCCGACAAACAATCGCGGCGAAGTGATACAAATTGGGGTGCACATGACACCCTCGAATGTCTCACGGCGCCGCTTACTGCAGACGGCCAGCGCCGCCGCACTTACCGGCACAGTTCAGGGCCAGAATACGGCGTCTAAGCCGAACCTGGGACCGACTACCTCGACGATGGAAGATCGCGACCGGCGCATGCAGTGGTGGCACGAAGCACGTTTCGGCATGTTCATCCATTTTGGTTTGTATAGCGTGCTTGGGCGCCATGAATGGGCGATGGAGCAGGAGGGGATACCGGTTGCGGAATATCAGCAACTCGCAAAGCAGTTCAACCCACAACCTCACGCTGCGCGCGCCTGGGCCAAGCTGGCGAAGACCGCGGGGATGAAGTACATGGTGATGACCACGAAACACCATGAAGGATTTTGCCTCTTTGATACGAAGCTGACCGACTATTGCGCTCCGAAGCAGGCTGCGGGCCGCGATCTCGTAGCCGAGTACGTGGAAGCAGCGCGTTCTGAAGGCATGCGCTTTGGCTTTTACTACTCATTGATGGACTGGCACCATCCCGATGGAGCGCGTTGCAAAACCGGCGAAGCTGCGCGGCGCCGCTTTGTCGACTACATCCATGGTCAAGTGCGCGAGCTTTGCACGAACTACGGCAAGGTCGACATCCTCTGGTACGACGTCAACTGGCCGTTGACTCCGGAAGGCTGGGAGTCGGTTGAGATGAACCAGATAGTTCGCAAACTTCAGCCTGACATTCTGATCAATAACCGATCAGGCGTCCCTGAAGATTTCCAAACTCCGGAGCAGCATCTACAGGCCTACGACGTGCCGTGGGAAACATGTATGACGATGAACGACAGTTGGGGTTTCCAGCGAGCGGACGACAATTGGAAATCTCCCAAAACCGTCGTTCGTAATCTGGTGACTTGTGCGCGCGATGAGGGGAACTATCTCCTGAACATCGGCCCGAAGGGGGATGGCTCCATCCCCGATCCATCCATTCAAATCCTCACTGATGTAGGCCGGTGGATGAACACGCATAATCAGCTAATCCATCACGCGGATCGTTGCCAGGTGAAACGTTCCGAATTCGCGCTATTCACGCGACAAGGGAACACGTTGTTTATCCACACTTACTTCTGGCCGGGCGAGACATTGGCCGTCGGTGGCCTGCAACAGAAAGTCTTGTCCGCCAAACTTCATGCGACTGGGCAGCCGGTGCGATTCGAACAGGAAGAGTTCCGCGTACGGTTTCTCGGGTTGCCGACGTTCGCGCCTGATCCGCTCGCCACTGTCATTCAACTGGAAT
>JAFAGX010000079.1 GCA_019237515.1 Acidobacteriaceae bacterium | reverse complement strand
TCTTGTGAGGAGGCCCGCAAAGCCTCTGTCTCACGATCCCCGAATGCATCCGGCCGCACGGAAAAAATCTCGATGATGCCCACCAGCTTATCGCCATTCAGCACCGGGGCCACGAGAATGGAACGAACCCCGAGCTGGCGGCACAGGGCTGCATTCACGCGCGAATCATTTTCGGTATCGTTGCAACGCTGCCATACTTTCGTCCTGACGCAAGCTCCGGAAAGGCCATGATTCGTATCCAGTCGCGTGCCAAGATCGGGTGCATTTTCTCCCGTGGTAGCACGACAGACCATCTCCTCGTTCTCGGCAATTGCAATCGCGCCGGCTGAGGCGTTCGTGGCCAGGCAGGCACGCTTCACGATGTCGTTCAGCACGAGGTCAAGCGCCACACCGGCCGAAACCGAGCCGTCACCGTATGATGCAAGGGCGGTCAGATACTGCGAAAGGGATAACCGTGCTGGCGCTTTATCGGCCGGTGTCCCTGCTGGTCCTTCTGCCTCGTTAACTTCGAAAGCTTCCGAGGACTCCCGTCGTGAAGCTGGACTCTGGGGCATGACTCTTCACCAGGCTCACAAGGGCCTGGTCTCCAAACCGCGGCGAAGAGTCCCAGAACCGCTAAGACACCCTCAGGCGCGGACTGAGCGGAGTTTGCCCCGAAAAGATCGCCTTGTCAATAACACTCTGCATTTGGCCAACCTTCTGGTGGTGTGCAAGAGCTTGCAGTTATTTCCTCGGCTGGCTCAGAAGCGGCTCCGGTGAAGGCGATGTTATGGCATTTCCGCTGTCACATAGATCGAAAATGCATAAGTTGCGCATCGCGCCGAACCGTGTTTTGATGTTCCAGTTTTGAACGATATGGGGGCACTCTCGGCGTCTTCACCTGCCACGCTTTCCCGCTCCGATCGCGCTCACGCCGTGGCGGCGAGTTTCCTTGGGTGGACACTCGATGCCTTCGATTTTTTTGTCCTCGTCTTTTTGGTGGACACGCTTGCGGTCCAATTCCATGTGCCAAAGAGTGCAATTGTTTGGACACTCACGGCAACCTTGGCGATGCGGCCTGTGGGTGCGCTGTTGTTTGGATTGTTGGCTGACCGATACGGTCGTCGTAAGCCTCTAATGGCCAATGTGGTGTTTTTTTCAATCGTGGAGTTGCTTTGCGGCTTCGCGCCCAACTACTCGGTCTTCCTGGCTCTGCGGACGATTTACGGAATTGGCATGGGCGGTGAGTGGGGAGTGGGTGCCTCTTTGGCGATGGAAAGCGCACCCAATCGATGGCGTGGCATCCTTTCGGGCGTGGTTCAGTGTGGCTACTCTGTTGGCTATCTGCTGGCCGCGGTGGCGGCGCGTTTTGTATTGCCGGCGTGGGGCTGGCGAGCAATGTTTTGGGTGGGTGGTGCTCCTGCATTGCTGGCCTTCTACATTCGGTTCCGTGTGCGAGAATCCGAAGCCTGGAAGCAACATCATGCGCCAACGGTTTCTTCCATTATGCGCACTGCGAGCGGCCACTGGAAGATTTTTTCCTATCTGGTTCTGCTCATGACCCTGATGATGTTTCTTTCGCATGGCACGCAGGATCTCTATCCTGATTTTCTTAAGTCCGCGCATGGGTTCTCCCCGGCATGGGTTTCCTATGTCGCCATTCTTTACAATGTCGGCGCAGTGCTCGGTGCTGTCGTATTCGGGCAGCTTTCGGAAACCCTCGGACGTCGCAAGAGCATGATCCTGGCCTTGATCCTTTCATTGGCGGTGATCCCCGCCTGGTCGTTTGCTGGATCCTTAGTCGTACTTGCGGTGGGCGCTTTCCTCATGCAAGTTGGCGTACAAGGCGCCTGGGGTGTCATTCCGGCTCACCTCAATGAGCTCTCACCTGACAACGTTCGCGGTCTGATGCCGGGGTTTGCCTACCAGCTGGGAATTCTTTTCGCTGCTGGAACCAATACCATCGAGTACACGCTGCGTGGCAAACTCGGTTACAGCTGGGCGCTGGCCAGCTTCGAAATCACCAACATCGCACTACTGATCACAGTCCTCGCGCTCGGCTCGGAAAGGAAAGGGAAGGATTTTGTGAGGATTGCAGCGGCTGAGTGAGTCCGCTAGAAGGGAAGCTTATCGAAGGACACGGGAATTCTGTTCTGCGCACGCCAGCAGTTGCTGCACTTGCAGGCGCTCATTCTCCGTGTTCAGATTGAAGCGCACACCCATGCCGTAACCCCGATTCATACTCTGGACTTTTCCCGCCACACACACCTTTAGATCAAGCGTTCTCACTACGATGGTCAGGACCGTGCCTTCAGTGAAGGGTTCGGTCGTCTCCACGTAGCATCCCCCGGTGCTGATGTCGCTGAGTGTACAACGATGGGGCACCTGCCCATCAGCGCGATAGATCTCAGCTCCCAGGCAACAAGGTTTCCGGGAAAGGTTGCGGCGATCCGGCGCAGAGCTCGAGAGCAATCCCAATCCTGTCGAGAACCGCACGGTCAGTTTAGATTTCGAGTCTGCATTCGAAGCCGAACCACGTCCCACCCCGCTCTGTTCTTCCACCCAGCGCTGCAAAATTTTCTTCGACGCCTGTGGGACGTTGACGAATCGCACTCCGACACGGCCGCTGGCGGCGCGCCACATCACTTCGCCCGCAAGTCGAATCGCCGTGTCTTGTCCCGGTAGGGTGAAATGAAAGTAGATCTTTGCGTTTTGCGGCAAATTGTCCAAGCTTTGAATGCCAATACCCGTCTCACTGATTTCCACCACCGTCGCGGCGGCATCCTCTTTGCCGGCATATGCGATTGAGGCTGGCACCTGGACAGGAATTCGCACTTTCACGCGACGCTCGTGCCGAATCAACCCCTTCGCCGTGTTCAGACTATGCAGCGCGCGCTCGCGAGACAGGGGTTTGTATAACAGAAGGTTAGCTCCAGTCTCAAAAGTTTCGGATGCTCGGCTACCCGCTTTGACCAGAGCCACAATGACGCTGTTCCGCTGCAGCGGAGAGTTCCGGATGCTGGATATCAAGGCAGTAGAGGAGGCCTCATGCTGACAATCGACTACAACGATATCGAAACGGTTTTCTGGCAGCCTCTCCTTGGCGGCAGAGGGATTTGCACAATTCGTAGGTTCGACCCCCAAGCCGTGAAGAATATCAGTGAGCACGTGTACGGCTTCCGCGTCCGCACACACAATTAATGAGGCGAGGGCCATACTTACATGCATCGTAGGAGGCCTAAGCAAATGACGACAAGTTACTGAAGTTTGCGGCACGTCTCCTTCCAACTCTTGCCAGTTCGAACCACTTTAGCAGTCGGTAATCTGTTTCTGCTGGTCCTATCGCAAGCCAACTGTGCGGCGGATTGCCACTATGACCAGAGTTCACTCGCCAAGTTACCTTACCTAAGTCTCATGCCCCTGTCGGCCCTTCGGTACTTGGCTGACCTCTGACTTGCTTCATACGATGAGACTTAGCCGGAACAGGCCAAGGCCGTGCTGGCGGAGGCCCCCACTCCCAAACAGCCCTGAAAATTTGGCCTTTTCGCAGAGTGCTATCTGCGATGAACGAGAGAAACGACGCATGAGTTGCGAACTGATCAAGCAAGAGATGCATCATCGCCGCATCCGCGGTTTTTCGCTGATCGAGATGATGATCACCGTGACTATCATCCTGATTGTTTCTGGCGTGGCCCTCATGGCCATGCAGCCCGCCCTCAAGTACGGGCGCGTGAATAATGCCTACAACATCACTATGGCGGCGATTCGGCAGGCCCGGGATTATGCCGTCGCGCAACGCCAGCAATATTCCGTCACATTCAACAACGGGGCGGTGCCCAACACTATTGTCATCACCCAAACAGGAAACGGAAACGTGGCCGCGACTTATCAGCTGCCGCTGGATGTGACCTTCACTGCCGTGGGCGGGATACCCACCGCTGCCAACGCGGTCCCTGATGGCTTTGGCGCCGGGGCCAATGCCATCGATTTTGATCAAGGCATCGTCGGCGGTGTGCAAAACATTATTTACTTCTTGCCTGACGGAACTGGGCAGGACGTGAACGGCAACATCAACAACGGCGTTCTCTACATCGCGCGGGCCGGCGAACTCTACAGCTCGCACGCAATCACGTTTTGGGGAGCAACCGGCCGCATTCGAGGATGGAAGTTGCTCCAGAACGGGGTTAATCCGTATTGGAGACAAAACTGATGAACAGGAATCGCGCCACTTCAACTTCGGTCAAGAGATCCGACGGCTTCAGCCTTCTTGAAGTCATGTTTTCTATGGTTGTCATGACTATCGGACTGGTGGCCCTGTTGGGGGTTATGGGAATTGCGATGGCATCGACCCAGACATCCGAGGAACTTGCGATTTCCAAGCGCTTGGCCAATGAAGCGCTGGAAGGCATTCTGACCGCCCGCGAAACCTCTCAAGTTCAGTGGTCGATGATTGCGAATGGAACCTGCGCGGTTGGAACCGGATGCACAACTGGAATCTTTCTGGCCGGTCCACAAGCCATCAATCTGCCTGGCCCGGATGGCATCATCGGAACATCGGACGATGCCGGTGCCGGTGCGCAGATTCTGGAACAGCCGGGCGCCAGCGGTGTTTGGGTCGGCACTTGTCCTCCGGATATTTGCACCAGCTTGACGAATTACACAAGGACGATCGCCATAGCGCCGGTGGCCGGCGACGCCAATTTGAACTCAGTGACGATCACGGTCACTTACACCAATCCCCAATTGCGTACTCCCCAGAATTACGTTCTGTCCACATACATTTCGCAGTACCGGTAAGAGGAACCATGAGCCGAGTGCCAAATCGTTCACGTCGCGGGTTCAGCTTGATTGAGTTGATGGTCTCGCTAACGCTCGGGCTGCTGATTACGGGCGCGGCCGTAAAGCTCTATACCACGGGTGTAGATGCGACCTGGGTCATTCAACAAAGAGCCGAACTGCAACAAGACCTACGATCCGCTGAAGACATGTTGATCAAGGACGTCAGCTTGGCGGGCGCAGGCTTAACGACAATTCCCGGTGAGAGCGTGCCCTTACCCAACGGAGGGGCGGGTTCCCCGGTTTACGGATGTTCTGCCGGTCCGGTATGTGCTCCCAATGGTGCTGTGAATTACCCGAACATTGGAGGCGGAGGGCCGACGCTCTATCCAATCATGCCCGGCTTTCGCCTTGGCATCATTCCGCCTGGCAGTGTCACCAGAAGTGACCTCATTACCGTGGTGTATAGCGACAATATTCTGGCGTTGAACTGCTATTCAGGCACCTCAGGTGGTGCGGGTGGAGCGACCGCCGCCAACAATGCCATTACCTTTAACGCGGCAGGCAATGTTCTGACATTCACTGCTCCGGTGAATTTGCCCTCGGTTCCTGCTGGATGCGTACTGCCTCCGAACCTTGCGTTTCCGCAAGCGCTCAACAACACGGTCAACGGTCTGCAGCCGGGAGATTTAATCCTATTCGGCCCACTGGGCGTGCAATCGGCGGTTGCAGAAGTGACGGGGGTAGCTCCGGCAAACCCTGGAAATACTCCGGCAGCACCGGGCAGCCAATACACCATCAGCTTCTTAAACGGCGACACGCTGAACATGAACCAATCGGGCGTGGCCAATGATCTCACCCAATTTGCTCCTGCCGGCGGTGGACAGCTTGCCGGTCTCGTGGCTAACCGCATTTTTGTCGTCACTTATTACATCGGCAACTGGACGGATGCGGCGGGCAACGTCACTACGATTCTTTACCGCCAGGTGAATGGACAGCGCGCGATTCCACTTGTGGACAACGTCGCCAACCTGCAGTTTACCTATGACAGCTACGACAACCTCGGCAATCTTCTGGTGCAAGCAGGAGACGCAGGCGAGTCGGTCGGCGACTCTCCCAACCTGATCCGGAAGATAAACGTGATTCACCTGACCGTTCACAGCCAGCTGTACGGCAGCAAGAGTTCCCTTATGGCAACGCAGGGATTTCAGAGCTTTGACCTGCAGACTTCGATCAGTGCGCGAAACGCGAGCTTCACGAATCGCTATTAAGACTGTCGGTGAGGTCACGAGCAACGGATTTGAAAGCGAATGAGGAGTTGAGGATGAGCGGAACGAAAAATCATTCAGGCGGCTTTACGCTGATTACGACTTTGATGTTGTTATTTCTTCTTTCCGGCCTGGCCATCGGCATGTTGATGATGGTCAAGACCGAAGTCAAGGTTGGCACGCAGGACGTGCAGAATAACGTCACGTTCCACGCCTCGGAAGGCGCCATCGAGAAGATGACCGCCGATATGGCCAACCTGTTTACCAATACGCTCTCGCCCAATCCTCAGGACATCACCACGCTGGCCACCAATCCGGGGCCGCCGGTGATTTCTGGTATCAGCTTTCCCGCTGGCGGATACACGCTTCAACCCGTGACAAATCCTCCGAACTGCAACGGTGTTCCACCCGGATGCGTGATGGTTGAGACACCAGGCGTTGTGCAGAGCGGACCCTATGCAGGTTTAAATGCGGAGCTCTTGCAGGTGAATTTGCAAGCCACCGCCCAGGGATTTCTCGGTGATGAAGTGCAGATGTCCCGCACGGTGGAAGTTGCCATGATTCCAGTGTTCCAGTTTGGCATCTTCTCTGACGGTGATCTCGCGTTTTTTAACAATCCAACCCTGACGTTCAATGGGCGCATTCACACCAACGGAGATTTGTATCTGGGCTGCGTCAATGGTGCAACTTGTACCTTCACTAACAAGATTTCGGTCTACGGAAATGTCATCCGCGCCAATGTTCCGAATGGATTGGGAGTAGCTGGAATCGGTGACCAGGGAAATGTGCTGGTACCGGGTGCGCCGAATGGGTGCAGTGGCGCGCAACCGGCCTGCACCACACTTCCAATCGCCGGTGATTTATGGGGAAGTGTCACTGGAGCGGGGGGCAACCCTCCCGCGTCCGGGTACAACGGTGGACCGCCGGACTGGGTCACGAAAATCTCACAGGGTACCTGGACGGTCGCTAACAAATATCTCGGCGGCATGATGATCGACGGGAATTACGGAGTGAGCCCGAATTCCGGAGCCACAAACCTAAGTCTTCCGTTCGTCTCGGGAGCCACGGCAGGCATAACCCCCGGTCTTGGGAATCCACCGGGGCCGCAGAACTATGAAATCGTTCGCCGTCCTCCTCCGGGAGAACTTGCAACTTCTCCTCTTGGAGCTTCGCGCATGTACAACGAAGCGGCCATCCGCATCCTGCTCTCCGATCGTCCAGACGAGCTTCCCGGTGGCGCGCTTGACCCTGATAACGTTCGCTTGGCGAATATCCTGAACAACCAGGGCAACGGCAACGATTATCGGCTTGGCGTGCAAACAAGATTTCCCGCTGGGTTTAAGCCTGCGCTGGCGGGCGGCCAAGTTTACACCACCTATTTCGCGACTGCGTCAACCGCAATTCCGAATTCGGGAGAATCTACCACGAATGCCAATTGCACTGGTGGTGGCACGCAGCTGTGTTATTACGCTGACTGGGCGTACGCACCGCTTCCTCCGGTCCTCGCCACGGAATACGTAAACGACGGCAATGTCCCACGCAGCCAGGTAGCGGGGCTTGTTGTGGCCAGCGGTACAACCGCAGCTCCGGGCACGATGATGATGCAGAAAAACGCGTACCCCTGGTACACTCCGGTTCCTACTCTGAACACAGTCACTGCCGCTGGCGACACGCAGTGGAACCTGATCGACGGATACTTGCGGGTTGAGTTCCTGCCTCAAGGCGGAGGCTGCCCTGGACCTGGCGCTCAGGTCAACGGATACTGCGCCATCACGCGTGAGTGGTTGCAGTTCGGCTTCGCCCGTGGAACCACGCCTCCGATTGCATCTGGCGTTCCGTACGTAGCCGGTCAATCGAATTCGGTGAATCCCTACGCAATTCTGTTGTTGCAGCAGCCTGCAAAACGAAATACGAACGGCTGGAACAATACGGGTTTTGCTGCCGTCGGTCAGCCTGATGGCGTCGGCACCCAGCCCACAGCAGGATGCAATGGTGGCGGAACAAACTGTACCAACGGCAAACCGCCCGAAACCCCGAGTGACCTTGCACTCAATGCTGCCGGAAACCCGCAGCCATATAGCGGCTCGTGTACCGGTGGCGGCGCCGTAGGTACCTACTGTGCGGGCGGCGCGGCCAGCCTCACGGCGTTCAATTGGTATCCAATCAACTTCTACGATACCCGCGAAGGCGAACCCAACGACGTGATCTGGAACAACAACAGCTGCACGCCGCAAGGTGTAATGAACGTTGTCGAACTTGATGTAGGCAACCTGCGGCAGTGGCTGCTGGGAAATATTCCGGGCAGCGGAGCTTTGGTGAACAATACCAACCAGAACGGTTACGTCGTCTACTTCTCCGATCGCCGCGGCATGTTGCCCAATCCAAACGGCACCCAGACCATCGCGGGCGGCGCGAACCCTCTCGCCAACATCAGCGGTGACGCTGGTTTTGAAGACATAGTCAACAGCGCTGCCGGCAATCGCGTTCCGGATGGTGCTCTCGAACCGATTCCGGCTGGCAAAACCATCTCTCCAGAAGACGCCAATCTGAACGGCAGGTTAGACAACTTCGGTGCCCAGAACCTGGGGCTCGGATTCGGCTTCCTGCCAACCGCGGCAGGTCCACTGGCTCCGGGTACTGCTTATCCAGTGGCTGCAAATAGCGTCAACGCAAAAGTAAATACGGCGGTACCTAACGTCTATCTGGCCGCGCAAGCCAATCGCCTGACTTGCTCAACTGCCGGCGCTACCGCGTTTTCTGTTGTAAAGAACGGCTGGGTCAGCGGCGCGCGCCACGGCCTGAAGCTGGTTGACGGCTCTTTGGGGAACGTTCCAACCATTCCTGGCGGCGTGTTCCCCGGCAGCAGCGGCGGATTCACGGTTGGGTCCGAGAATCCCGTCTACGTATTAGGAAACTACAACTCAAACTGTCCGGCGGCGGCGGGCTTCGAGGGTTGCACACCGGGCAATGCGAATTATGACCCCAGCTGGCCCGCTCCTTTTGGTCCTGGTGGCGCCGATCCGCCGCACGCAGCGGCCAGCATCGTCGCGGACACGGTTACCATGCTCTCTAACAACTGGCTGGACTGGAATAGCATTCTGTTACAGCCCACTCAACCGTGCCCGAACGGTACGCCTCAGGGTAATGGCTGCAACGCCGGAGCGCCGCCAACCAGTCCCCTGACCGGCGATAACCGCGCGGCTGCCACAACTTGGTATCGCATGGCGATTGCTACAGGCGACGTCCAGTCATGGCCATTCCCTGCGTGGGCGGGCGGCAACGATATTGGTATCGGCACTGACGGCGGGGTGGGCAACTTCCTTCGCTTTCTCGAGAGCTGGGGCGCAGGTGGTGCAAACGTCCAGACCCTCAACTACAACGGCTCCATGGTGAACTTGTACTTCTCCACCTACAACACCGGATTGTTCAAGTGTTGCGGGTACTCGGTGTATTTCCCACCGAGACGTGATTATAACTTTGACAATGACTTCACCACCTTTTCGGAGCTTCCTCCGGGAACGCCGATGTTCCGCGACATCGACAACCTTAACTACCGCCAGAGCTTTACCGCCTGCACGGTCGGAGGCAACAACACCTGCACGAACTAAAGTCGACTCTTAGCTGATCGTTGACCCGGAGGCCCTGCCTCCGGGTTTTGTTTTTGCGGCAGATCCACAGCCCGTGAACCACCAATCGCACGCCCAAGCCGGCTACCTCCTGCTGTATACTCGCGATGAGTTGCGTGTGGGGCGAGCATTTCTGTCCACCGCTCCACAGACGTAAGTGGCGAGCGCCTGAATGGCAGAAGAGAACCCCAAAACCGAAGATAAGCAACCGGAGCAGGCTGCACCCGCCGGCAAGAAGCCCTATCACAAACCGGGTTTCCGCTTCGAGAAAGTATTCGAGACCATGGCGCTTGCCTGCGGCAAAGTCCATCCCACTCAGTTCCAGTGTCGCTTCAACCGCAAGAACTCGTAGTTTTCTGATCCCCTCTAACCTCATGTCATCCCGAACCGGGCTTAAGCCCGTGAGGCATCTCGCGTGAGTCGATCATCAAGTACACGGAAAACGGGAATTCCTGCAGCGCCGACAGCCAAATCTGAGCGAAGCGTTCGGTAAAATTGACGAATGCCACAGCGCGTCGAAGATTTACGCATCAAGGCGAGCAAAGTCCTCCTTCCGCCAGCATTCCTCGAAGAGGAAATGCATACGAGCGAAAGTGCAGCCGGGACCATCCACAAGGCACGCACCGAGATCGTCAAAATTCTTCAAGGTGACGATCATCGCTTGCTCGTTGTTGTCGGTCCCTGTTCCATTCATGATCCGGACGCCGCCCGCGAATACGCCGGACGTCTCGTCAAAGTTAGCCGCGAATTTGCCCCCGACATTCTCATCGTCATGCGCGTCTATTTCGAAAAGCCTCGCACCACAGTCGGCTGGAAAGGTTTGATCAACGATCCGCATCTGGATGAGTCGTTCCGCATCAATGACGGGCTTCGGTTGGCGCGCAGGCTTCTGCTCGATTTGGGCGAAATGGGAATGCCGGCGGGCACGGAATTCCTCGACATGATTATCCCTCAATACCTGGCTGGGCTCGTCAGCTGGGGAGCCATCGGCGCGCGCACCACGGAAAGCCAACTCCATCGCCAATTGGTCTCTGGGCTTTCCTGTCCTGTGGGCTTTAAGAACGGCACATCCGGCAACGTGCAGATCGCTGTGGAGGCACTTCAATCCGCTGCTGCATCCCACACTTTTCTGGGACACACAAAGTACGGGCAGTCGGCAATCTTCGTTACCGCGGGAAATCCGGATTGCCATGTGATTCTTCGCGGCGGCCGCGAGACCACCAACTATGATTCTGCCGCCATTGAATCGGCTTGCAAGCTGTTGCAGCAGGTCGATCTGCGCCAGCAGGTCATGATCGACTGCAGCCATGCCAACAGCAGAAAAGACCACAGGAATCAAACGACTGTTTGCCGCGCTGTGATCGATCAAATCAAACGCGGAGAGCAAAGAATTATGGGTCTGATGATCGAAAGCAACCTGTTGGCGGGTGCACAGAGATTGGACATTGGCAAACCACTTGTTTATGGCCGAAGTATCACCGATGAGTGCATCGGATGGGAGGAGACCGTCGACCTTCTCGGAGAACTCGCACTCGCAGTTCGCACCACAAGAAGGCTTATCGATTCTCGTGGCTGAATCAACATGCGTTTCGACGAAGGCCAGGGCATGCTATCCTCATGGCCTTGGCTAACATTCGAGCTATTTTCTGGGATATTGGCGGCGTGCTGCTGAGCAACGGTTGGGACCGGGCGCAGCGCCGGCGAACTTTAGAACACTTCCATTTAGACGAATTAGATTTCGAAGATCGCCACGAGATGCTGGTGTCTTCGTTCGAGCGCGGCAAAATCACGTTACAAGATTATCTGCAACGCACGGTTTTTTATCGCCCACGAACCTTCAGTCCGCAGGATTTCACAAACTTCATTTACTCGCTTTCGCAACCGCTCGACGACAGACTCGAGTTGGCGAGATCGCTCGCCGGTTCGTGCAAATATTTGATGTCCACCCTGAACAACGAATCTGCCGACCTCAATCACTACCGAATTGAGAAGTACGCGCTGCGCGATATTTTCGATGTCTTCGTCAGTTCGTGCTACGTCGGGTTGCGCAAACCCGAAGAGGGGATTTACCGCCTGGCGTTGGAGATCACGCAACATCCACCTGATGAATGCTGTTTTGTCGATGACCGTCCTCTCAACGTCGAGGCCGCTGCGCGGTTGGGCATGCACGCAATTCGCGTCGAGGACACGCAACAGTTGCGTGCCGAATTCGCGAAGCTGGGCGTCGCCGCGTAATCCGCGAATGCTACACTGCTAAGCTACCCTCGTGCCGAATTCAGAAGCCACCTCGCAATCCAAAAGTAAGCCGATCCCTCTCTATCTGTTCAATAGCATGGGACGCAAGCTGGAAGAATTTCATCCCATTACGCCGGGGTTCGTGCGGCTCTACAGCTGCGGCCTGACGGTTTATAACTACGCCCACATAGGCAATCTTCGGGCCTATCTCTTCAATGACACGCTGCGCCGAACGCTGCAGTTTAAGGGTTACGAAGTCTTGCACGTCATGAACATCACTGATGTTGGCCACATGACATCGGACCAGGATGAGGGCGAGGACAAAATGGAGTTGGCCTCAGCCCGCTCCGCCAAGTCTCCTTGGGAACTGTCTGCCTTCTACACCGAGGAATTCCGCAAAGATCTGCATCGCCTGAATATCATGCCGCCTTCCGTGTGGTGCAAAGCCACCGATCACATTGAGGAGATGCTCGATTTTGCAAACCTCATCAATGACCGGGGCTACACCTACGTTCTCGATTCTGGCTTGTATTTCGATACCAGCAGAGTTAAGGATTACGGGCGGCTCGCTTTGCTCGATGGCAAAGATCTGCAGGTTGGCGCTCGCATTGAGGCGATTCCAGGGAAACGGCATCCAGCAGATTTCGCCATTTGGCGGCGCTCACCTGCCGGTAAGCAAAGACTGATGGAATGGGACAGCCCGTGGGGCCCGGGCGCGCCTGGCTGGCATCTGGAGTGTTCGGTCATGAGCCTGAAGTACCTCGGGCACCACTTCGATATTCACACCGGTGGCGTGGATCATCGCCAGGTTCATCACGTGAACGAGGTCGCGCAAAACCAGGCATTTCTTAACAGCGACTCATCCGGCGTGAATGTATGGATGCACAATGAATTTCTCATGCTGGATGAGGAGAAGATGTCCAAATCTAGCGGGAATTTCCTGCGGCTCGAAACCCTGATCGAGCGAGGAATTCATCCTCTGTCCTATCGCTATTTCATCCTCATGGCAAGCTATCGTAAGCAGCTTCAGTTTTCGTTCAAGTCCCTGGAAGCAGCGCAAACCGGACTTCAACGAATGTTGCGAACTGTTGCCCAATTGAAAGAGAAAGCTGGGCAGCAATCCTGGTATCGCGCCGTCGAGGAGACAAAGTTCTCACGCGGAGCAAGCTTCGGGATCGTCCGCCAGCTATTGGAATCCGGGCTGCCGGCAGAAAGCAATCGCGCTCAGGCTTTGGATGAAGCTTTGTCCGAGGATTTGAATACGCCACGGGCTTTGGCTCTCCTTTCGACCTTGCTGTCGGACTCGAACATGGTGCCGAATACCGCGCTGCGCAATGTGGCTCTGTTTGATCTTTCGTTAGGCCTGAATCTTTTCGGCACCGCACCAGAGGAATTGGTGGTTCAAGCGGACGAAACCGGAATTTCCCCACAAGACATAGAAAAGTTGATTGAAGAACGCCAGTCCGCCCGCAGAAATCGCGATTTCCGCCGTGCGGATGAGATCCGCCAGGAACTCCTAAAATCCGGCATCCAGTTGAAGGACAACCCGCAGGGTACAACCTGGGAGCGTGTCGCAAAGCCGCAGTCATCCGACGGCGAAACCCCTGACTAGCGCACGTAGGTTTGCAAACGTTCTACCCACAGAGGATGGCCGTCGGGTCCTCGAAACGCAAACGTTTGATCTCCCCGGGTAATCTTGCGCGCAATCATCGCGTCATGCGCTTCGTAGATCACCATCGATCCGACCACTTCAATCTGATCGCCTTTGTTGAAGCTCACGCCATTACCTTGAAGGAAACGCCAAGGTGCCACGTGCACTTCGAGAACACCGCTTTCAGTTCGGAGCATCAGGTGTGTGCCTTCATCACCATTTACCGGGCACCAAAATTGTTTTACTTCCTGCACTACCCCCGTGACCTTGATTTCGTTAGCAGGGTTGTATTTCGGGGCGCGCTGCTTTGGCCCGTTGACGAGGACAAGAATCACGGCCAGAACAAATGCGGCGACCGCAAGAAGCTTTAGGGTTTTCATCAGGCTCCTCCTTCTGTCACCGGAAACTCTGCATGTCTTTTGCTTAGCCCAAAAAGGCACCAGAGGTCAGTGATGGAGGGTACGTGCCGCGGTGATAAGCACAGCTCAGCTGTGGTGAAACGCTAGGTTCAGGCCCGGCTACTGGCAAGGTTTTCGCGGAATTTGACGAAGAGGTCTTCAAGCTTTCGGCTGTATTGAACAGGGAAAGGATTGGCCCTGCCCGACCCACGTATCGCCTTCGATAGTCGCTCGCGATTTGTAAGAAAACGTTTTCGGCCAGCGTGAGCGCCTAGGAACTCTTCTGTGGACGCTATACGCTGGCCCTGCTGCATCACCTGCGCCAGCAGCGGCTGCGCATCACGATAGACCTCGTTATCGAGGCCGACAATGTCATGCGAAAACATTCCGTCCGTGTGGCTAAACCGGAACACCTGCTTGCTGCCGGGATAAGTGTGTTTGTCCTCGCTGATCTTGGCAGTGTTGTGCACTCGTCCTCCCACCTCAACTTCCACCAGCTTGTAGATCACGCTGAGTGCCGGGGCGTCGGAGGATGTCGAGAGGGCAGTACCGACTCCAAAGCCATCTATCCGGGCACCACTGTTGAGTAGGGACGAAATTCGTTCTTCATCCAGGTCGCCGGAGACAAATATTTCCACGTCATTCCAGCCCACTCGATCCAGCCGGTTTCGTAACCAGGCGCTATCTTCCAGGACATTGCCGCTGTCGAGGCGAATGCCATGCGGCTTTCGGCCCTGGGCAATGATCTTTTCTACGGCGGCGCGGACGTTGTAGGTATCGACCAGCAGGGTTGCTTGGGGAAACACGTCGAGAAATATTCGAAACGCTTCGGCCTCATCTTTGTGCGCCATGATCCAGGAATGCGCCTGTGTGCCATAAACCGGGATTTTGAACCGGTGCCCTGCATAAGTGTTGGACGTACCTTCGCAGCCTCCAATGTATGCGGCACGGGCCGCAAGAACACCAGCTTCAATGCCGTGCGCCCGCCGCGACCCAAATTCAATGACCTGCCGGCCTCCAGCGGCATCCTTGATCCGAGCGGCTTTGCTGGCAATGACACTCTGAAAATGGAGAATCGAAAGCAACGTGGTTTCGACTATTTGTGCTTCCACGATCGGCGCTGTCACCCGCAGCACAGGCTCACCGGGAAAATAGATGGTGCCTTCCGGCAGAGCCCATACATCGCCGGTGAAGTGGAAGTCTGACAAATAATCGAAGAACTTCGAAGAGACATTGCTGAAGACGGGCAGAGCGCGAACATACGAGATCTCTTCTTCCGAAAACCGCATGTTTTCCAGGAACTCGAGCGCCTGCTCGAGCCCAGCAGCAACCAGGTAATTGCGCCGTTCCGGCAGACTGCGCACTAGCAGCTCAAACGTTGCGCGGGCCTCGAATCCACTCTGCACATAGCCTGCCGCCATGGTGAGTTCGTACAGGTCTGTAAGCAGTCCCGAGAATTTGCAGTCCGATAACATGCCTGCAATTGATTATGCCAGCGAAAAGCGTGCTCACAAAATGAGCACCAGTTTGAGTAGTGCCTCAGTTTGATCATTCAAAGGGGGTCATCCCGAGCGGAGCTGTTTTTCAGGCGCAGAGAGGGATCTTGCGTGCAGCGGAATCGCATTCGGCCACGCGAGATTCCTCGCCCCGCCGGTGAAAGCACGGGGCTTCGGAATGACCTCCGTACCGTGGGATTGAAATTGAGCTACTACCGCAGTTTGAGCTTACGGCTAAGACTTATTTACTTGCCTTGTCTGGCCTCAGCTTCCGCCACCCAGCCCCGGCGCAACTTCTCTTCGGGAACATTGGAAAGATAAGGCTTAATATCAAGGATGGGAGTGGCATCCAGCATGTCCACGCCACGCACGTACAGCTTGCTACCATCTCTCCTAAGCAGTTCGACTACCGTCAAGCCAATCGGATTCGGCCGTCGCGGCGAGCGCGTCGCGAAAACGCCGTGTGGCTGGTTATCGATCGGTGGCGTACCGACCAGTTCGAATCCCTCTGAGCGGTGGAACAGCCAGATCACGAACAGGTGCGAGAAGCCCTCGATGTCTTTCAGTCCAGCCTCGAACTCCGGGCCGATTTCAATGATGCCTTCAGCATCGTGCTTGGCCCCAAATCCTTTTGGTATCTGCTTGGTCTCGTTGTAAGGAGTGCGGACAAAACCAATCGGGCGGAAGGTGAACATGCATTCATGTTATCGCCAAGCGACCACCGTTGCCTGCTGTTTAGGTGAATTACTGAACTATTAGAGTCAGGTCTGCCGTTTGGGTAGGCGTTGACGGAGAGGAATTCATTGCGGCAGTGACTGTCAAGAAGTATGAGCCGGCAGGAGTGCCGGGATTCGCAGAAGCAGTGCGGCCACCTTCGAGTCCTCCACCGCAGGAAATTGTTAGGGCCAGACATGCCAGAACGAACAACAGGAGCAGCGCTGGCAGCAATCGTGCCTTTCGCCGCTCCATAAACATCAGCCCTGGGATCCACACCAGAATTGCGTAGAGCGAGTACCATTCCGATCGCACCGATAAAGTGCTTGCAGTCACAGCGGCGGTGGTCTGAACCGTGAAACTCAAGGCCGTTGGACCGGCGCCGGCCGCCACACTCGTGTGGCTCAGTGAGCACGTGCTCAGCGGAGGACAACCCGACGTCGAAAGCGTTACCGTGTTCGGGAAGGCGCCACACAATGTGCACGGCGACAACGACATCTGAAACTTTGCGGTTTCTCCTACTGCGATCGATTCCGATTGCGAGTTTGGATCGATCGAGAAACTGAAGTTCGAATTCGCATTTGTCGAAGTGAACACTACCGGCACACTGTGCGAGACTTTCAAGGCATCACTTCCGGTTGCCAGAACCTGGAAGTTATATGACTGCACTGTATCGCTGCTCATCGTCACAGTAAAAGCGGTGCCGTCGGATGCCGGAGTGACGCTCGACGGCGCCGCCGTGCACGTGGGAGGCGCACCACTGCCGCAACTGAGGTTCACGGCTGCGGTATATCCATTCAGATTCGTAACCTTGCCTTGAAATGCCGCGCTGGTATTTTTCACGGCAACTACGGAGGGATTGTTGATGGTCAGCGAATAATC
Organism: Acidobacteriaceae bacterium; assembly: GCA_019237515.1. Next base: position 455 of record JAFAGX010000079.1, on the reverse strand, counting down.
CGAACCAACCGTGAGGGTGAAATTCTGTTTCTTGCTCGGGCCGTTTGCCGCCGATGCGACAATCGCGACCGTAAAAGTTCCCGGTATTGTGTTCGCCGCCGTTGTAATCGTCATCACTGCATCCACCGGCGTACCCGGAATCGGGTTGATTGAGCTTGACGGCTGAAAATTGCATGCAGCTCCACTCGGCAGCCCGGAGCACGAGAGGGTCACGGCTTCCGAAAATGGTCCGGCTGCACTCACCTGAAAAGAAATCGGCGCCGAGGCGCTCGAAGCACCCATGCTTAGCTTGCTCACGGACGGACTACTAAGATTGAAATCCACCACATTCAGGGTCGCCGCGGCATCATGCGTGGTGGAACTGCTATCGGACCCAACGGCATGAAGACTGAACGTATAAACGCCAGCGGGAGCGCTCGCGGTGACCGTAAACGATGCTCCTGAGCTACTCGGCG
>JAFAGX010000439.1 GCA_019237515.1 Acidobacteriaceae bacterium | reverse complement strand
TGCTGACGCTCTTGGGCGGAACGGGTGTCACTGGCTGGTTGCTGGCGGAAAAATTTCTGAATCATTCTCACGTCATGACCGAGCATGGCCCGCTCATGATGTTTGCCGCAGTGCTGATCCTGGCCGGCTTAAACATGCTCGCTATCGGTCTGCTCGGCGAGATGCAGGTGCGGCATTATCACGAACCCGTCCGTCGCGCGCCCTATTATGTGGATCGCGTCCTCCGAGCCCAAAGCAGCGAAGAACACCACGTATCAGAATAAGCTCGCGTAGCGACAGGCGCCCTCGCATGTCCGGCGGAGCATTGCTGCGCACAGCTTCACTTCCTGAACGCCTCCTTGTTCACCACATACGGCATCTTTGTAAGGTCGCCGCCGTAGTTTTTCTCCAGAACATCAATCAATCCCTGCACACACCGTCCTGCCATACCTAAGTTTGGATCCGTCGATAGCCGGGTCTGTCGCGCTGCACTGGCAAAATGTGGATACAAACGCAGTCGATCGGCGATGGCCGGATCCCGGAGCGGCGAATCCGCGGGCAGCGGCTCGGCTTCAAAGACGTCAAGAGCCGCACCGGCAATCCAATTCTCTCTGAGTGCCTTTGCCAGCGCCCTTTCGTCCACGACTGGCCCCCGTGAATTATTAACGAGAAACGCGGTCGGCTTCATGAGCCGCAGGGTCCGTTCATTAAAAAGATGGTAAGTCGGCGTCGAGCTTTCGCCTTCGCGAATCAGCGGCACGTGGATGCTGACGAAATCCGCGTCGGCCAGCGCTTCTTCAAACTCAACGTACTTGATCCAGGTTTTATCGCGCGAAAACCCGTGGGCATGCCGGAGATTTTTCATCTCCTGAATGGTTTTGATGAACTCGTGATTCTGATAAGCCGTGTCGTAGCACAGGATGTTCATGTCGAATCCGGTGCACTTTTTGATTAGCGCCAAGCCGATTCGCCCCGTGCCAATGACCGCGATCGTCTTTCCTGTCACCTCGTCGCCAAGAAACGGCAAATAGTGATGCCAATATCCCCACTGGTGATCGCGCAGGAGATGCTCCGCGGACCACATCTTTCGTGCCAGGACACCGAGCATAAAAAAAGCAAACTCGGCGGTCGCCTCGGTCAGAACGTCTGGCGTGTGGGTGAACGGGATCTTGTAGCGGTTCGCGTCAGCGCGATTGATATTGTCAAATCCAACCGCGTATTGCGCCACAACTTTCAGATGCCCTTTGCCTGCCTCGAAAATTTCGCCATCGATTGGATCGCGCAGAGTTGTAATCAGGCCATCGATCCCAGATTTCAACTTTTCTATGATCAGGCTTTTCCCAGGGGCTTCGGGTTTGGGATAAACCTCAATGTTATAGCCTCGCTTGCGTAAAAGCTCGATGCTTTCGCCGATATCAGACGTCGCAAAAACGCGGAATTTCTGGCTCATGAGTTTCTTTCTCTTCGCGGAAGTGTGGAAGTGTTACAGATGCGCAACAAGGCGACGGTGCTGCGCTGATGCAGAAACATATTACTCCATGCCATTGACAGCAGCTGATTCGGGGACGACGGTCACGGAATAGTCCAAAGCGTTATAATCGCCGCTTTCACTGTCGAGCTGTGGGAGATCCCGGTTATGAAATGGTTCGCCATATTGATCACATTCGCTCTACTCAGCTTTCCTGCAGTTGTGCCTGCCGGGACGAACGATCCCGCGCATGCCTTCACGATTCAGCAGGTCCTCAGCGCACCATTCCCTACTGAGTTGATTAGCGCGCCCGCCAAACGGCGAGTAGCGTGGGTGTTCAACGCACAGGGAAGGCGCAATATCTGGGTCGCTGAACCAGCCAAGGACGGCAAGAGCTACGCGGCACATCAAATTACGAAGTACTCCGATGACGACGGGCAGGACCTTGGCGACCTGGAGTGGGCGCCGGATGCGGAATCGATCGCGTACGTCCACGGTGGAGACCTGGAGTTCAGCGAGAAGCCATACCCCAATCCGGCGGAGATCACGTCCGGCGTCGAGCAAGACGTTTGGGTCATTTCGCTCAATGGCGGCGAGCCCCGGAAAATCGGAGAAGGCCATTCGCCGGCGATCTCGCCCAAAGGGGATGCGATTGCTTACGTTCTCAAGGGGCAGATTTGGTTGGCGAAGCTCAGCGGCGACGATAAGCCGGAGCAACTCGTTCATACCCGCGGCGAAAGCTCGTCGTTGCGTTGGTCGCCGGACGGAGGATTTCTGGCCTTTGTCAGCAATCATGGAGACCACAGATTTATTGGACTCTTTTCGATTCAATCAAAAAGTCTGACCTATGTGGATCCGAGTACGGACCGGGATGGTGAGCCGGTCTGGTCTCCCGACGGTAAGAGCCTGGCCTTCCTTCGAACACCCTCTTCCAAGAGCAATCTAATGTTCGGGCCCAAGCGCGCGGGTGCGCCTTGGTCGATCCATGTGTGTGACCTTGAGACCCGAAAGCCGCAAGAAGTTTGGCGGGCAGCGGAAGGGCGGGGAAGTGTTTTCCGCGAAGTCGTGGCCAAGAACCAGTTGCTATGGGGAACCGGCAATCGACTAGTTTTCCCCTGGGAGAAGGACGGCTGGACACATTTGTATTCGGTCCCGGCCACCGGCGGCAATGCAACGTTGCTCACGCCAGGGGACTTCGAGGTCGAATACGCAGCCCAGAGCCCGGATGGTAAAACCGTTATTTACTCATCCAATCAGGACGACATCGACCGGCGGCATGTCTGGAAAGTTTCGGTTGAGGGCGGTCGCCCCGAAGCCCTCACGAGTGGCACAGGGATTGAAACTGCCCCTGCGGTCGCCGGCGATAGCCGAACCGTCTTCGTGCTGCGTTCAGACGCGAAGCTGCCGATGCGTCCAGCGGTAATTGAAGGGAGCGCAGTTCAAGACCTCGCATCGAACGCCATTCCCGACGATTTTCCTCGGGACCACATGGTCACACCTCAGCCAGTGATCTTTGCCGCGGCCGACGGAATGCCGATT
>JAFAGX010000442.1 GCA_019237515.1 Acidobacteriaceae bacterium | reverse complement strand
TTCACTTTGGCGGGAAAGGACGAGCGAATTCGCTCACGAATCCAGCACTCGATCCAGTATCGAAAATGCCCGAATTCAAGACATGCGCGGCTCGGATTCAAAGGGAAAATGCATGGTAGAAAAACCGGTGTTCCTGCAAGGAGCGTTTGGATTTTCAGGCACGGGTCTTGATAAGCCGTCGGCGTTCAAGCCTGCACTTTCGTACAAGGTTCCTTTCGACAAGCGCGCACAACTGGTCTACTTTCGCGCGGGCAACGCAAGCGCAGAGCTTATTTATGTAGTACTGATGCGCGATAGTAAGCCAATGCGCTATTTCCCAATCGGAGCGAAAGGAGCCACTCACGTTGAACTTGCAGTGGTGGAGGACCTTCAACCCGACACAGTGCTTGAGGTTGTACTGGCCGCTCCTGAGGGACTTAGCGATTCGGTCCTGCTGGATATGGGGCTGGTGGAGATCGAAGCATGAAAAGGAACCTCGTTGTTATTGGCAATGGGATGGCGGGCGCGCGGGTCGTGGAGGAAATCCTCGCTCGCGGAGGGAACGAGAAGTTCAACATCACCATGTTCGGCGATGAACCATATGGGAATTACAACCGCATTCTACTTTCGAACGTTCTGAACGGCTCGCAAGAGGAACAGGCGATTTTTCTAAATCCGATCGAGTGGTATCGCGAAAACCACATCGAGCTGCACGTCGGGGTTTACGCGGAATCCATCTTGCGCAAATCCAGATGCGTGTTAGGCGCGGACGGCACAATTGAACTCTACGACGAATTGATCATTGCGACGGGAAGCCGCTCGCACGTGCCTTCGATCGAGGGTGTCAGTGCCGCAGACGGCTCCGATAAACCGGGTGTATTCGTGTTCCGCACGCTCGACGATTGCCGTGAGATTGCGGACTACGCGAAGGGATCGCGCGGGCGTGCGGCGATCATCGGCGGCGGACTATTAGGCCTGGAAGCGGCGCGCGGCCTTCAGAGCTATGGAGTGCAGGTGGAAGTGGTACATCGCGGGTTTCATCTGATGAACCAGCAGTTAGATCCGCAGGCGGGCACAATTCTCAAATCCACGATGGAGCAGATGAATGTCGGCGTGCTGCTAGGGAAGAATACGACCGCGGTGCTGGGTGAAGATCGCGTGACCGGTTTGCGTTTTGCCGATGGAAGCGTGTTGTCCTGCGACATGGTTGTGATGGCGGCAGGTATCAAGCCAAACGCCGAAATCGGTAAACGCGCCGGTCTGCATGTGCAACGCGCAATTGTCGTGGATAACCAAATGCGCTCGGTCACGGACCCACATATTTATGCCGTCGGGGAATGCGCACAGCATCGTGGCCATGTATACGGGTTGGTAGCGCCGCTCTGGGAGCAGGCGAAAGTTCTTGCCGATCACATCACGGGGAGCAATCCGAACGCCGCGTATCACGGCTCAAAGGTTGCGACAAAGTTGAAGGTGATGGGCGTTGAAATGGCGGCGATGGGTATTGTGGAACCCGTGGACGAACGCGACGAAATTGTACAATTTACCGAGCCGAAAAAGGGCACCTACAAAAAGTTGATCATTCGCGACGGGCGTTTGGTAGGCGCCATTTTGCTGGGAGACATCAGCAAGGCGGCGTACTTGATGCAGGCGTTCGATCGCGGCACTCCCTTACCTGAAGAACGCCTCACCCTGTTGTTCGATATCGGCGCGCCGGCAAAGAAAGTCACTGTGGAAGAGATGCCGGCGGACATGCAGGTGTGCAACTGCAACGGAGTGACCAAGGGCGCTTTGATGAACTGCGTCAAAGCAGGCAAGCGCAATTCGAAAGCGGTGATGGAAGCCACTCGCGCGGGCATGGGCTGCGGTTCATGCAAGAGCACGGTTGCCGAAATCGTCGAGTTTGCCTGCGGCGGTGAAACCGAGGAAGATCCTTCGGCGCATTACTACGTTCCGGGCGTGCCGATGACAAAACCTGAGCTGATCAAAGCGGTGAAGGAGAAAGCATTGAAGTCAGTATCAGCCGTATTTGCAGCACTGGCCGGCGGAAAAGAGGACGCTGCCAGCAAGCCCGGACTCGCATCGCTTCTAAATACAGTCTGGGCAGGCGAGTACGTCAAAGAGCCGGATGCGCGTTTTATTAATGAACGCGTGCACGCCAATATTCAGAAGAACGGCACGTTTTCCGTGGTGCCGCAAATGGCGGGTGGCGTCACGACGCCGGCTGAGCTGCGCAGGATCGCCGATGTTGCCGAGAAATATGATGTGCCTCTTGTGAAACTCACAGGAGGCCAACGTATCGATCTGTTGGGCGTGAAAAAAGAGGAGTTGCCGCGGATCTGGCATGACTTGGGCATTCCTTCCGGACATGCTTACGGCAAAAGCTATCGAACATGCAAGAGCTGCGTGGGAACTGATTTTTGCCGTTTTGGCGTGGGCGACAGCATCGCGTTGGCCGTCAAGATCGAACATAAATTCAGGGGCATCGACACACCGCACAAAGTGAAGATGGCAACTGCCGGTTGTCCGCGCAATTGCTCAGAGGCGATGGTGAAGGATATCGGCGCCGTGGCGGTTGAGGGCGGTAAGTGGGAAATCTATATTGGAGGTGCTGCCGGGGCACACGTGCGCAAGGGCGACATCCTGTGCGTGGTGGAGAGTCACGACGAGGTGCTGAAATACTCGGCGCGGTTTATGCAGTATTACCGCGAAAATGCCAAGTATCTG
>JAFAGX010000266.1 GCA_019237515.1 Acidobacteriaceae bacterium | reverse complement strand
GGCGGCGATTGCGGGTCCCCTATAGTTCACCAGCGCGGCCACGGAAAACATTGCAATCACGAGTGCGGAAAGAAGATACCCGGCCACGTGCAGCCAATGTCCGTACACGGGGCGAGCCGTAGCGAAGGCCTGCAATTTCGTGGGAAGAAATATGGCCATGATCATCAAAACCGTAAAGGCGCCAAGGTCGAAAATGCGTTCGACTGCCCAAACGGCGAGTTGTGATGCGAAGCTGAGATTCACGCGGCGCGCAATCAGGTAGGGCCGGATCAGCTCCCCTGGGCGACCCAGCATGGCAAGGCCGGTGAAGCCGACGACTGTCGGCGAGACTAACGATGACGCAGACACATCCTTTCGCACCGGACGAAGAAATAGCTTCCACCGCACCGCCCGAAGAAGATAGGCGACATAGATCAGAATGACTGCGTAAATGACGTCGCGCCAGTTAACCTCACGGGTGTTGGTGACGAACTTTCCCCAATCAAAGGTCTGCCAATGCCGGAATTGCATGTAAACCAATGCCGCGAGCAGCGCGAGCACCAATACATATACGAATATGCGATTTTTATTCATGCCGTGAATTCGTTGTGCATCCAGTCTAGGGAGGCGCTAATACCTGGAACGTAGAAAACCCCGCATTACGCAACTTAAACGACGCTTGCGCGGAGGTCAATCGGAAGTCGCAGCAACTTTGAAGTGAACTATTGCTTTGGCTTTTTCTTATTGAACAGACCGCTGAGACCGTTGACGATGTCGCCGGCCGGGTTCTGTCCCTGACCCGCGGGATTGAATTGGTTGCCGAGCATGCCTTTTACGTTGGGTACAAATTTCGGGTCAGAGGTCGTTCCCTGGATCGAGAACGGAATGCTTGCGCCACCTTGTTTACCCAAGCCTGCGAGCTGGGTCAGTCCTGAAACGATGCTGCCGCCAAGTTTGGCGTTCATCTGGTAATTGAGAGCATTTTGCGGGCTGATCGTACCATTCCCCGTAATGACGCCGATGGTAGGCACGTTGAGATTTATGTTTTGCGTCTGGAGGCCCTCCGGCGATACGTGAGCATCGGTGCTGAAATTCTGAATCGTTGTATCCTGCCCGGATTTCAGGCCATTGAGGACAGAAATTGCAGACATTTTAGAGCCGAGATCGAAGCCAGCCAGTTTGGTGTTTGCGAGTTGCACCGGGCCATTGATGACTAATTTGTCGGTGGGACCCGTGATGGTGAAATTCGCGGTCAGCGTTCCCCCTTCCAGATGAGAACCAGCAGGCAAAGTCACGCCGAGCGCCGGCAGCAATGTTTGCAAATCATCGACCGGCATGTTGTCGGCCGCAAGCTTTGCATTCAATACGGTCGCATTGGGTTGCATCTGGTACGTACCCGTCAGTTTGGCAAGAGCTCTGCCGAGCGTTACGTCCGCGTTCATTGGGCCCGATTGTTTTTGAAGATCATAGGTTGTGCTGAATTTCAAATCGACGGGCTTGGGCGCGGGCGAACCCTTGGGCGAAGCCTTGAGCTGGGCCACAGTTGCGTTCCCGTTGGCTTGCGCTTCATGACCGTTTGAATTTACGTTACCTGCGAAGTTCACAATGCCACCGAAACCCGACGCGGGATTCACGAATCCGGATTTCTCAATGTTCAAACCATTCACATTGATTTTCGATTCCAAAGGCGTGAGCGATGCATCGGAGGCGTCGATCGGCCCGGCGTGCCCATCGAGCTTCATGTTGCCGCCACCCGGCAAATTTGAGGTCATGGTGAACGGAAACTGGGAGTTGAAGGCGAAGTTCTGCACCGTGATATCCACGTTTGTGAAGACCTGCGGCTTTTCGTGCGTGCTGACGTTCGCCATTGTCAACGTGCCGTTCTTCACCGCCAGCTTACCTACCGAGAGATTCGGATTCGTAGAAGGGGTAGTTGGAGTAGTCTTTGCAGCGGGCGCGGTTTCACCCTGATTCGCGGGATGCGCGGCTTTCTCCGTAGTCGAAGGACGGGGTTCGTTCGGTTTCGGGGCGGTCGTTGCCGGTTCTGCCGGTTTTCCTGCTTCGGTTGGGCGGCCGGACGCATTGGCTTCCGAGCCAGATTTGTTTCCAATGCTGGAGAAATTCCATTTGCCCGAGGCATTCCGCAAGAGCGCGACCTGAGGATCGGTAATGGTGAGATCGTTGACATGAAGTGTCTTTGAGACGATCAGCGGCCAGATATCGACGCCTACATCCAACGCCTTGGCGCGAACGAATGGCTGATTGCTGAACGCGGGATCATCGGAGATCGAGAGATCATCGGCAGAAACGCTGCCGTTCCAGAGGGCCAGCTTCAGGTTGCCAACTTTTACCTGACGCCCCAACGTTGAACTGAGTTCCGACTCAATCTGCGGGCGGAACGTGTTCACATCAATGATGAACGGCAAAGCGACAACGATGACGATCAGGATAGCGATAATGATGGCAATAATGGTTAGGACGCGTTTCATAAGCAGGTCCTCCGACGTTCCTTAGCACTCTTGGATGACTGCTACTGCCCTAGGGTAAGCCCGGACAAGTCTATCAAATAGGTGATCTTAGCGACGTGATCGACGCGGAAAAGGGTCAGTCCGCATGCAGCGGTTGCCGGGCCGATCCTACTACAGCTAAGGCCTGTTCCAAATCTGCAATCAGATCGTCTGCATGCTCAACACCCACCGACAGTCGAATGAGTTGCTCGGTTATGCCCATCTTGGAGCGGTGCTCTGCCGGAATCATGGCATGCGAAGTCAAAACTGGAATGCTAACCAGAGAGTCGACACCACCCAGGCTCGGCGCGAGCGTGAATAGATTCAGATTTTCGCTTAGCTTGCGGGCGTCTTCACCCGTTCCTTCCACCTCAAAGCTCACAATGCCACCACCGCCGCGCATTTGCTCTATAGCTAGCGCTTGCTGATGTCCTTCAAGAAACGGGTAGTGGACACGACGAACATTGGGGTGCTGGGCCAAAAATTGTGCCACCCGCAGCGCGTTTTCGTTCTGCCGCTGCACGCGCAATGCGAGAGTCTTCATTCCGCGCAATAGGAGCCATGCGGCGTGCGGATCCATGCAGCCACCCAGAGTCGTTCTGGCGGAGTGAATTTCATCGATCAAGTCGGCGCGTCCGGCGATCACACCTGCGATCAGATCGGAATGGCCGCCGAAATATTTCGTTCCTGAGTGCATCACAAGATCGATGCCGAAATCCGCCGGCCGGCAATTGATCGGAGTTGCGAATGTACTGTCGATCATGGTGATCAGGTTGTGATCGCGTGCAATGGTCACGATTCTATGCAGATCTACCACTCTGACGAGGGGATTTGTTGGCGACTCGACGTAAAGAAGCTTCGTATTGGGCTGGATGGCGCGCTCGTGCTGATCGTATTCGGTGGTGTCAACAAATGTGGTTTCGATGCCAAGCTTAGGGAGCCACTGCCCGAAGAATTTTGTCGCGCCGCCATAGATATCTCGCTGGGCCACGACGTGGTCACCATTTTTGAGTAGGGCCAAAATCGAAGTTGTAATGGCGTTCATGCCGGAAGCAAACAGCAATGCTTTGTCAGTTCCCTCCAGTTCGGCGATAGCTTGTTCCGCAACTGTGTGCGTCGGATTGCCGTAACGGGTGTAAAACATATCGGTCGGTGTCGCGCGCAGTTGCTGCTCGTTGTCAGTGACTTCGAATGTGGAGGTCTGGTAAATCGGCGTGGAGAGAGGTCCATTTTTCTTGTCGAGGTTGGTGCCTCCGCGAACGGCTTTGGTTTCTGGCTGGCGTGGTGTGCGGTTCATAATCCCTCTCCTCGTGAACAGGTAAGTATAG
>JAFAGX010000687.1 GCA_019237515.1 Acidobacteriaceae bacterium | reverse complement strand
TGTAGCGACTGTGATTGTCGCCGCCATCGGAGATGATTAGTAAAGCCTTCTTCTGAAATTTTGCCTGGTGCATCTTGCTAACGCCGAGATAAATGGCGTCCAGCAGCGCCGTTCTGCCCTTCGGAACGGTGTAAACAAGCTTGCTCTGAATGTCTTCCACGGAAGAAGTAAAATCGGAAACCTCTTCCGGTTTGTCTGCGAATGCGATCAGGAAGAACTCATCTTGTGGATTAGCCGTCTTAAAGAATTCGATGACCGCTTCCCGGGCGCGCTCGATCTTACTGCTCATGCTACCGCTCATGTCGAAGATCACACCGATTGAAACCGGCGCATCTTCGCTTGAGAATGTCCTCACCTCTTGCGGTTCCTTGTTTTCGTATACGGTGAAGTTTTCTTTATCGAGGCCGGTGACTAGCCGATTCATAGGGTCGGTGATGGTGACCGGAACCAGCACCAGATTCACATCCACCTTCACCGGTTTGGTGTGAGTCTTGAGTGAGGCATCGACGTTCTCTGTGCCGCCGCCTTTGGAGGGTTCGACTCTTGGTGCGAGGTGCACGTCATCAATCGAAGCTTGGGCCCAGAGATTCCCGGAGAAGCAAATCAGAATCGCGGCGGCAAATGCCAAAGCCACGTGACAGGCAACTGAAGCTTGGGACCGTGCAGCGATCTCACGAACGCAGGGAATTCCTGAGGGGGCGGTGCGGTTGCGATGCTGGGAGCGGGATGACCCGCGCCCTTGACGGCGGGCCATAATTACCTCAAGTGCTGCTGATCGTACCACAGGTTTGAGCCCTTCTGACCAGCATTATTATTATCGCTCCTTCGATGGCCAATCGAGCGCAGAAGTTTTCCTTTCGCGGCAAAATGCGGACCGAATTGCAACTCCCTGCATTACAGCATCTCTGAGTGATTTCCCGTGTCAAATTCGTGTCAAATCAGCGGCTTCTTACAGCGCAGACCACCTTGTCAGAGCACGTCATTCACCAACTCACGACCGCAAGCCCTCCGACGCTTCTAGTACAATTCCCAGTTCCCTTCATGGCCCAAATTGCACCCTTCCGAGCGCTTCGCTACAACCCGCGGCAGGTGAATCTGTCAGATGTTGTCACCCAACCGTACGACAAGATCACTCCCGAAATGCAGGAACGCTACTATGCTGCGAGTCCCTATAACCTGGTGCGCATCATTCTCGGCAAGCGAGCAAATGCCGACGGTCCAGATGAAAATTCTTACACGCGCGCTGAAAGCTTTTTCCGCGAATGGCGGCAGAACGGCATTTTTGTCAAGGACGCCGAACCTTCCATCTATCGCTATGTTCAGAGCTTTAACCGACCGGGGAGCAAGCAACAATTGCAGCGGAGTGGTTTCATCGCCTTGGGTAAGATCGAAGACTACCCCGCAAACGTCGTGTTTCGCCACGAACAGACTCTAGCCAAGCCGAAGGCGGACCGCTTGGAATTGCTGCGAGCCACCCGGGCCCACTTCGGACAGCTCTTCATGTTGTATGGCGATCCTGCCACCGAAATCGATCAGTGGCTTACGATCAGTACGGAACCCGAAATCGACATTGCAGACGAGTACGGGGTCCGGCACTGCGTATGGAAAATTTCCGATCCTCACGTCATCAACCGTGTCCAGTCAGCTATGGCTTCCAAACAGTTGGTCATCGCTGACGGCCATCACCGCTATGAAACCGCTCTCAATTATCGAAACGAACGCCGCACCACGGCCGCTGCTGTTGGAAGTCATAACGGCGAGACGCAAACCACACAACAAGGCACCTCTTCTACGATGGCCCCTTACGAGATGGTCATGATGACGTTCATCAACATGGACAACCCAGGCATAGTGATCTTACCGACCCACCGCCTTGTCCACGGACTCCCTTCGTTTTCCCCAGAGTCTTTTCGGGAGGGAGCGCGTCGCTTCTTCAGCGTGGAAGAGGTCGACCCATCGATCGACCAGCATCGTGCGACCGTCATTTTGCGAGAGGCCGGACATTCGGGTACAGCGTTGCTCGCTGTCATGCCGGATCGAGCGTTCTTGCTGGATACCCCCCGGGCAAATGATTCCGAGACTTTTGCCGGACTTTCAGTGCAGCAACAATTTTTGGACGTTGTCCAGCTTCATAAATGCCTTCTGGAGAGAGTGCTGGGAATTTCAGAAGAGGCCATTCGTGAACAGCGCAACATCAGCTACGTTCGCGAGATCAATGAGGCGCTGACGCGGGTTCGGCAAAGACAGGCCGATGTTGCCTTTCTGATGAATCCTGTCCGGATGCAACAGGTTCGGGATATCGCGCTTGCCGGAGAGGTTTTGCCGCAAAAGTCGACTGATTTCTATCCCAAGTTGCTCAGCGGGCTCACGGTTTATGCGTTGGAGTAGTCGGTTTTCTATACGCTTTCTTCCCACGCTGATGCTTGTAATCGCGGTCGCCACCGCGTTGTTGTTTTCCGCTTTGCCAGAAGAAAAGAGGCTGTCCGTTTATTCCAACGTTGCCCACTATTCGCTCGGAGTCACTCAGACCAATAACGCAGACTACATCGGCCTGCTTGAGTTGCTCGAACCACTTGGCTCAGTGACTGCCAGGATTGCCGGAGATCATTGGAAATTTCGCTATAACGATGTGGAATGCGACTTCATGCCAGGCAAAACCAGAACGCGCGTTCGCGGCAGTGATATGGATTTGCCTGCAGCCTTTCTGCTTGAGAACAGTCGAGGCTTGATTTCCGTTTCCAGCATCGGCATGTTATTGCCGCGTATTCTGGGCGGCGCAGTCACTTTCAATGAAAGTGCGCGCCGGCTCTTCATTGGCAATGTGGCAGTTCATTTCACGGCACAGATTGCCAAGGCACCCTCTCCAAAACTCGTGATGAACTTCACTTCCCCGGTGAATCCGATGATTTCGACTGAACCAGGCAAACTGAGAATGATTTTCAGCCATGATGCAGTCGTGGCGCCCGGTTCACCTACGCTGACGTTCGACAGCAGTGCCATCCCATCTGCCAGCTTTGTCGAAAACAATGGTTCCGCAGAAATCACCGTAACCAGTAGCGGGCCAGTGATGGCGAGTTTCAGTAATGACGGCCGCACCATCTCGATCGCGCCGCCTTCCACAACTTCACCTCAAGCTCAGGCACAAAATCAATTAACCGCGCCTGCGCAATCGGTGCCTCCACCGATTTCGGCGCCCGTACTGATTGCATCCACCAATTCGCCCGTGCCCAGCCAGCATGCGTTCGCCCTGATCGATGCCGCCCACGGGGGCGACGAACGTGGTGCCGCATTGAGTGATCAGCTGGCGGAAAAGGATGTCACCCTTTCCATCTCCAGACTGTTGCGTTCCGAGTTGATCTCACGGGGAATAGTTACTAACCTCATCCGTGACGGCGATGTCGGCATATCCTTGGATCAGCGTGCAGCCACGGCCAACGCATCCGGGGCTGCAATTTACATCTGCCTCCATGCGACTACGCAAGGCGATCATCTTGCGCTTTATACGGCGTTGATGCAGAGCGCCGGCGTAAGTCGTGGCATCTTTCTGGATTGGGGTACGGCACAGACCCGATACACGCAGATGAGCCTGATCGCCGAATCTGGAGTTGCCAGCGAACTGAGGCTCAAACAGCTGCCGGTTCGATCATTTGCCGCACCTTTGCGCCCCCTGAACAACATAACGACTGCCGCGGTAGCCGTCGAGGTTACGCCACTCGGCGGTGCGGTATCGCAACTGGCCGCGGCAGATTTTCAGCGGTCCATCGCAGGAGCGATTGCAGCCGGTGTCACAGACGTCCGTGACAAACTTCAGGGAGGACCGAAGTGATCCCGCGCCAGCTCTGGATTGCGGTCGCCGCCATGTCCGCGCTGGCGATCGGAATGGTTTTTTCAGCCTGGCGAATGCATGGACGGGTTACCCAGGCCAATGTTTCAGCTAACGCTCAACCTGTTGCGCCTCCGGCTTCGGGCCCGAGCGAACAAGCCACTTTGCTTGTCGCCTACGATGACGCCGCTACGCTGCGGCCGCAAATCGCCCGCCTCTCTCTCCCCGCTGGTCGGCAGGAGCGCGCTGAGGAACTGCTGCGGGCGTTGCTCGAGATCTACCTCGGTAAATCGTCGTCCCACTCCTTAGGAGCTGGCTCAGAAATCCGTAGCGTGTACCTGGTCGATCCTGGAATCGCAGTTATTGACCTGAACGCCGCTTTTGCGAACGGCCATCGCTCTGGTGTCTTGATTGAGGAACTCACTGTGGCTTCGCTGATCGGCAGCTTATCGGCA
>JAFAGX010000650.1 GCA_019237515.1 Acidobacteriaceae bacterium | reverse complement strand
CAACTTCGGCCATGCCGGTTGGCTTGCGATCGCGAGTGCCCGCAAAGATGACATCTTCCATGCGCGACCCACGGAGGGTTTTGGCTGATTGCTCGCCGAGGACCCAGGAGATGGCGTCGGCAATATTCGATTTGCCGCATCCATTAGGGCCAATAATGGCAGCCACGCCCTCACCGTGAAATTTCAATTCCGTGCGGTCGCAGAAGGATTTGAAGCCAAGAATTTGTAATCTCTTTAGTTTTAGCAACGTGTACTCCTTGCCCAATAGGGCAGGTCAGGGCCGCTGAAATACCGGGAAGATCGAATTATTTCGTCGAAATATCTGATGTCCGACACGTGTTTACCATTCAGATACTCGACCCGGTTGTTTCTTACACGCAGTTCTCCGGCTGGATGGCACGTGGCACAGGTTACAGCTACTGTAACTTTCAATTTGTGCCAGGGTCAAGGATGAAAACACCATATGTAGTACCATCCTGTGGATAACCCCTCTATTTTCGACATGCAATGCAGCTGTCGGCCATGAACATGGGTGATGAGTAGAAGGAGGGGAGAAATCGCGAGAGCGGAATTAGGCTAGCGCAGCAATGTGCGGGACGCAACGGCTTTATGCGGCTAGCTGGCGTCTCGCGTCTTCTATGTCTTCCGCCCCGTACTTGCCGAGGATTTGGCGCACTTCATGACCTTGGGTTTCCGAATCGACTTTCGCAATTACTAAGGATCTGCCGCGCGCCAGAAGATCGCGATACAGCTGAACATCATCTCGTGGTACGCCTACATCCATAGCAGCTTCACTGGCATGGCCCACGGCGCCACCTACGGCAGCGCCGCCAAGACCGAGTAATGCCGCAGCGCCTAGACCGGCAGCGAGAATAGGGCCTACACCTGGAACGGCCAGACTGACGGCCATGCTGCCGAGCGCAAAGCCTGCGCCGCCTCCGACGGCTCCCCCGACCACGGCGCCCAAGGCTTCGCCCATGCCATCACTCTCCGCGTCCGTCGTGGGAAGAGCGGAAACTTCGCTAGCCGATTTCTCGCCGGAGAAAAAGATTATCGAGTGATCGGGGAGAACGTCCCGCATCAGTTCGTTTACCGTATCCTCTGCTTGCTTTCGCGAGCCGAAAACTCCGGTAATAGTCTCCATGGGCCATTTCCTTTCAAAAAGGGCTAAAGGTACGAAAACACCTACCTGCGCGACGGAATGGATGCTCGAACAATACTGAGGGTTTTCTGACTGGAATTCCGCGAATTGCAAGAAAACGCACGAGCTTTTCGGGGCGAGCGCTGGTTTGGGGTAACCACGGTTGATTACTCTGGTAAGGCGGGAATGTCGAAAGTGCCATTGTTCCCGCTGCCGCTATGCTGCACTCTCTTGCATAGGCGCTGTGACGAGTCTTTATCGCGTGAGGAGGAGTTTGTGAGTAAGCTATTGAATTGGCTTTGGGCGGGAGAGGAAGGCCAGGACGTTGCGGAGTACGCGGTGATGTTAGCCGTCATCCTGGTGATCGTCGTGGGCACTGTAAAGCTGATTGGCGGGAATTCCAATAACGTTTTCTCCAGCGTAGCCAGCGCGATCGGAAGCTAGTCGAGACAGAAACTCCCCTCCCAGGACGTAGCTTCGAGCAACAGCTACGAAGTCGCCAACACCTTATCACGAACCACACGTGTCTAGCTTCCGCCCGCCGGCTTGGTCAGATAAAGCGCGGGAACATCCTGCTGCTTCATCAAATTGTTGTACGATACGACATCCGTCGCGACGATTGCCTTCCACTTTGCCAGTTGTTCATCAACGGCTTTGCTAAGCATGTCAAACACTTCATAGGACTGCTTTGTGGGGGCCGAGTCGGCGCTGCTGACCACTCCACCAAGCGCCACCAATTGGTTGTTCAGGCGAATCGGAAAATTGAGGACGTCCTGGCTGCTCTTGGCCTTCGTCTGAATCAGCGCCTCTTCTACCTCGGTCATTTTCTTGTCCAGGGATTTCCCGGCGTCGGCCACGGTTTTAGCCCGCGGGTCATCTTTTAGGCGCTTGTTCAGGATGTTGATCTGGTCCCGAAGATCGCGAATCTGAATGATCGCGTCGTCGGTTTCTGTCACTTTGTCGCGAATCCTCAAGAGCAAGTCAAATTGCTTTGCGAGATCATCCTGAGTGATTTTCAGCCGGGTATCGGGCTGAATCTCCAGAGGTGCCGTATAAGATTTGCCGAGCACAGTCAGCCGGACTTGGTATTTCCCGGGCAGCGCGTCGGGACCGTCGGTGGACCCGCCCCAGAGTGGCGCATGCGGCACTTTGGTGGCCCCTTCGTATCGCAAATCCCACACAAAACGATTCAGGCCAGCGTCACCGGTGGGCTTACCGGCATTGCGATCGCGGTTGGAAGATTCCTCGTCTTCCTCTGGGGCTTCCTCTTTTTTGGGATACTTACGAATGACTTTGCCTGAAGCGTCCAGGATTTCGACTGTGATTTTTGGCGGCTCAGGCACTTCTTTGTCCGGGATCGATTCGGACGGGCTTGTGCCCTTGGGTTTTGCGTCCTGCGCTTTTGCTTCTTCGGGCTTCTCGACGGCAGTTTTCAGCCAGTAATCAATAATCGCGCCGGCGGGCGGATTCTTGCCGATGTTTCCTTGAGGTGCAAAAAAGCCAGCGCGAAAAAGAGTGTGGTTGGTGGGAGCGGGCGTGAAGAGGTGCACATCTTCCTTCGGAATTGCGTCGCTGTATTGCTCGAGCGGAGCAATGTCGTCCAGGATCCAGAAGCTACGGCCATGCGTAGCGACGACAAGGTCGTCGTTCTTGAGTACAAGATCGTTAACTGGTGAGGCCGGCAGGTTGAGTTGCAATGATTGCCAGTGCGCACCGTCGTCATAGGAAACGTAGACACCTTGCTCGGTTCCGGCGAAAAGCAAGTCTGGGCGGCGAGGATCAACGCGCACGGCATGGACGTAGTCATTGGCTGGAAAGCCCGTCACCAGCTTGGTCCAGGTCTTGCCGAAATCGGTGGTCTTGAAAACATAAGGCGCGAAATCATCCATCTTGTGGCGCTCGACGGCTATATAGGCTGTGCCGGCATCGCGCGGCGAAACTTCAACCATGCTCACGGTGCCCCAGTCAGGCATGGCTTTGGGAGTTACATTGTCCCATTGCTGCCCACCATCGCGAGTGAGATGAACCAAGCCGTCATCGGTGCCTGCCCAAATCAAGTCTTTCTGCACGGGAGATTCGACGACGGAAAAGATTGTGTCGTAAACCTCGACGCCGGTATTGTCCTTCGTGATGGAACCGCCGGAAGAAGCCTGTTTCGATTTGTCGTTCCGCGTTAAGTCAGGGCTGATTATGCTCCAACTCATGCCGGCATCAGTGGTTTTAAAAAGCACCTGTGCGGCGAAATAAAGGGTCTTGGGATCGTGAGGCGAGAACACGATCGGCTCAGTCCATTGAAAACGGTATTTCAGATCGCCAGCGGCCCAGCCAATGGGATTCACTGGCCAGGGATTGACGGCTTGCGTTTGGTGGGTACGGTGATCGTACCGCGTAATATCACCGCCGTAAGAACCGGCGTAGACGATTTGCGGGTCGGAGGGATCGGGTGCAAGGTAACCACTCTCACCTCCACCAGCGTCGTACCAGTCGGAGCGATCAACAGCACCATCAAGTCCGGCACTGGCGATCGCGACCGTTGAGTTGTCTTGCTGCGCGCCATAGACATAGTAAGGAAACTGGTTATCAGTGGTGACATGATAGAACTGGGCTGTGGGCTGGTTGTAGAGCGTGCCCCAGCTGGAGCCACCATCAGTGGAAATGGTTGCCCCGCCATCATTGCCATTCATGAGACGCTTTGGATTATTGGGATCTATCCAGAGTGCGTGATTATCGCCGTGGGGCGCATGAAGGTTGATGAAGGTCTTTCCTCCGTCATTCGAGCGGTAGGCCGCGGTGTTCAGAATGTAGACAGTATCGGAAGATTTGGGATCTGCAAAAATGTGCGAGTAATACCACGCGCGCTGACGAAAACGATGATCATCAGTCGTAATGTGCCAGGTTTCGCCGCCGTCATCGGAGCGGTAGATGCCACCTTTCTCAGCTTCAATGATGGCCCAAATGCGATTGGGATTTGCACCCGAAACCGTGACTCCGATCCGGCCTAGAGTTCCGTCCGGCAGTCCGTGCCCTTTCAATTCCTTCCAAGTGGTTCCACCATCAGCAGAACGGTAGAGCCCGCTTCCAGGACCGCCGCTGTCCAGATTCCAGGGCATACGCCTTGCCTGCCATAAAGCCGCGAACAAGATGTTGGGATTCGCGGGATCAAATTGCACATCGATGCCGCCGGTCTTCGCATCTTTGTAGAGGACCTTTTCCCAGGTTTTCCCGCCGTCACGCGTGCGAAAGATTCCGCGCTCCTCGTTATCGGCGAAGGGATGTCCCAGCGCTGCCACAAAAGCGATATCGGGATTTTTCGGATTGATGATAAGCCGTCCAATGGCGTGAGTATCCGCGAGACCCATAAGCTTCCAGGTTTTTCCCGCGTCGATCGACTTATACACGCCATTTCCGCCGACGATATTGCCGCGGATGCAGGCTTCTCCGGTTCCGACGTAGATGGTGTTCGGGTCAGATTCAGAAACGGCAATCGCACCGATGGAGGGGGACGCGTCTTTTTGCTTGTCAAAGATGGGTTTCCAGTTGAGACCACCATCGGTGGTTTTCCAGACGCCGCCAGCAACGGCACCGAAGTAATAGACGTTATCCTGCCCAAGCACACCCGAAACAGCCACCACGCGGCCACCACGGAATGGGCCGATCAGGCGATATTTCAGGGCTTTCCAAGGGCCCTTCTCGTCGTCTTCCTCCTGCTGGGCCACACCCGCCGCGGCTGTTCCAGGAGCCTTGGTTGTGGTCTCGGATTTTCGCCCGGGTTCAGAAGCCTGGTTGGGTTGCGTTTTTTGCGAATGGAGAAAAGAGATGGAGCAAAGAACAAGAGTGACCACCGCAGCGGTTCTCAATTGCGCCTCCGGAAGCGCTAACACAATAAATCTATGGCGTGCAAATCTCAACCGGATGGTATTCGAAGGCTATAACCCGGGACAATTCGTAGAATCTTTGTCGGCGGTTGCTTCCTACACTACTCGTCCTCTCGGCGCGCGTTTCGTAAATCTTCTTCCAACTCCTAACGCACCGACTCCTGAGGCAAGGAGAACCAGAGTTGACGGTTCTGGAGCAGGGGAAACGTCCACTGTGAACGTGGCGGAGCCTAGGGTATTGAAGTCCGAACCGCTTGCTCCCCCGAGAATCACAAAGCTGTTGGAGATGTTGGAACTAGTGAAGATGTTGGAACTGATGGAGGCGCTGGAACCGTAGGAGCCCGGTGTGGCACCAGGAGCGATCAGCACGCTGAACAGCGGAAAGGGACCGCTATTGGCACCAGCGTTCAAAGATAACGGGGCGTTGGTCAGAAAAGGATTATCGTTGACGGTTAAGAAGGGAGAAGACGTCGTAAAGCTGTCCCCATTCAAAAAAATCGTGGTATTGGAAAGATTTGTTAGTGTCGCATCGAATGTAACCGTAGTCCCAGCGGCGCCTGTGAGCGTGACTTGGGTGAGCGTTATATCAAGGGAGTCGGCGCTCGCGAGGCCGGATAGCGAGAGCAAGAGGATCGTGAGAATTAAGGCAAAGGTCCCCGTCCTTGGTCTTTTGCGTCCCGCTGTTTTAGTAGCCGCCAGCATACGATCAATGAGTACTCGTTTTTCAGGAAACGAACGTGACGTGAAGATGAATGTGGGGTTAAAAAACCTGATCCTATAAAGATGGTTGCGAAGCAAAGCAAGACTTGATGCGGAAGTGGCCACTCTCCAGTCGAGGCATTTGGAGCGGGTTTCCAGAGGTTTCTGGACGGGCTTTGCACAGCCTGCTTCGGTTGCAATCCACTGAATTTTGACTACAATACAAACTACATTGCGGGGGATCTTCCGGGTTGCGCCTTCTGCCGTTGTGGCTGCTGTCTGAGGAGTCTGTCCGAAGTTAAACCTCGTTGAAACAACGATTACGGAAGTCACTTGGCGCAGTACGGAACTCTCCATAAGATGGCGATATAGAAGGTATTGAGGCCCGGTTCATGCATGGCATAGCGGTTACCCTCCTCACCGAAGACAAAGAACGGCTTGCCGTGCTCCAGCATCGGTTGGAAAGCACACAAATCGGGCGCAATCTTTTTGCACATGTTGGGTTTCCCGCAACTCCGACCGACCCCATTCTGCGGCAGATGCAGGACATGCGCACAGAAGTGGTTCTGGTTGATATCGATCCGCAGAATGTTCCGCGTGCGATGCGCGCCATCGAGTTGATGCATGGCAGCGCGGGCGAAATGGTCATTTTCGCAATTGGCACGATGGACAATCCGGAAACCATTGTGTCCGCGATGCGTGCCGGTGCACGCGAGTATCTGGAGCGCAACGCGTCAGCGGAAAGTGTGATGGACGCGTTTGCCCGCTTCGTAACGTCGCGCGGACGGTCCCGTAACGCGAGCGGTCGTGCCCGCGTGTTGGTGGTTGCAAATGCGAAAGGCGGCTCCGGCGCTACTACCGTAGCAGTGAATACCGCGATCGCCTTGCAGGAGTCGCACCCCGCTGTGTTGCTCGTGGACTTTGCCCATCTGGGACACGCGGCCTTGCATTTGAACGTGCGACCAAGTTTTGGCCTGGTCGATGCGCTGCAGAATCTACACCGGATGGACACGACGTTGCTTCAGGGCCTCATGACTTCGTGCAAGAACGGCCTGCAGCTGCTTGCAGGGCCACAGCAGCCCCAGGTCCTAACACCTGCCGTCGCCGAACTCGCCCGATTGTTTGATTTGCTTGTATCGCAGTTTCGTTATGTGGTCGTAGATTGTTCGAACCGGGTTGACGACACTGCGCGTGTGCTATGCGACTTGTCCAATGCCGTATTGCTGGTCGCCCAAGCGGATGTGGTGTCGCTGTGGAGCGCGGGAAGAATGCGGAGCTTTATGGAAGAGGGAACGGGCCGTGACCGCGTCCGGCTGATCCTTAATCGCTACAAGAAAATTCCTGGTTTCAGCGATGAAGATGTTGAAGCTGCCACAAATTGCAAGATTCTATGGAAAGTTCCCAATAACCATCAGGCCATTGCGCCTGCAATTGACAAAGGGGCTCCCATAGCTTTCCACGAAACGGTGGATGTGGGACGCTCATTCCGCGGCTTGGCGAATGTTTTGGCGGAAGCATCGGCGAGCAGCGAAGGATCCTTGGATCTGGTGTACCATCCTGAAAAGTCAGATACGAAAAAGAAAAGCGCAGGCAGCTTCCTTATGTCTCCCATTCGCGCCGGGCAGTAGCTCCGGGAATTCAATCACATCCAGGGATATTACTTTCCGGCAGCGGTATTGTTCTCCAGGCGGGCATAAATGGCGGGATCCGAGGCCACTTCGTAATACCAGTGTTCGGTCCACTGTTGCGGGGAGAAGGTGCGCGCATCTACCTGAGGTATACGGCTGCCACGGATGACGATTTTGCGGAAAATGTCATTTCCGATGGGTACAAGCCCAGCCCAGAGCTTGTAATCGCCGAACGTCTTCAGGTCCGGCAGATCCAGCTTGCAGGTCTGCAAGGAGATCTCTTGCTGCAGCTTACCGAACGCTGCCTCGCTGAGGCGAATGCCATTCACGTTGTATTTCAAAATGAAGTGCTCGGGGCTGTCCTCCATCTCCGCGTCGCTGGCGCTCTGAAACGCATAGACGTGGAACGGGCTCTGTGACTCCTGGAAGGTTTTGCGCAATTTCTTGCTGCAGGAGGACAGACGATCGCTCTCATTGAGCGCATCCGAGATCATGATGCGCTGCTCACCATCCAGGAGATACATGGGCGCTGAGTCCTGGTAGGAGATGCCGATCCCCAACTCCAGGCTCGGCAACCCAGACCGCTGCAAGAGTTGGTTGTATCCGCGGACAATTTCGACGATTTCGCGTGCCAGAACTGCGGCGCGAGAGACCGTCAGTCCGGGGTCGCCTTCGCGCTCCAGTATGGCGAGAATGATGGCGTCGCCTTCGAGGAAGACCTTTGTCGCCCCGTATTTCGCCAGCAGCTTGTTGACTGGATCATAAAAATTAAGGCTGAAGTAGGAGGCTGGATTCATGTCACGCTCGAGCAAAGATCGGGTCAGGCGCGAGGAGTCCCTTACATCGGCTTTGATAATGACGTGGCGCAGAACCTTCTCGGCGCCGGATTTTTGCTCTTCCGCCAGCAGGAACTCGTAGAGAGTCCCATTCATCGCTGAAAGTTGGCGTATTTTCTCGTTGGCAAGGTTCACCCCATCAAGCACGCTGTTGAGCGACTCAAGCTGCTTGCGGTCGCGATGGTAGCGCATGAAGTCGCGCAGGAATCGGGCAGCGACCTTGGCACGCTCCGAGCCGCGATAGCTGCTGACTTTTTCGATCGCTGCGTGCAAGCTCGCAGGAGACATCTTTCCGTGTTCTGCCATCAGTTTTTCAACTCGCGCCCGCTCCTCACGAGAAATTAGTGCATGCTTGAGTTGCTGCGCATTGATACGGGAAGAATATTCGGCGAGTAGCGGAACTACCTCATAGGCCGCAATGATGTGTTCAAGCAGTTTTTCACGTTCCAAGAGGTTCAGCCATTGAGCGAGGCGCGCCTTTTGTGCCTTTCCCTCGGCGCTGGAATCGTCAGCCGTTCCAGTGCCGACCAAAACTTGAGCGTTTTCAGGGACGTTGAGCCAGCCGTCGATTGTGCGTTGCGCATCTTCTCCCAGATCGAGTTGCAGGCCCTTAAAAAATTCACAGGCAATCGTTCGGAGATTGGTAAAGCGGTCGGGATCGCTTTCAAAATTGCCAAGCATGACGTAATGCTCGGCATTGAGGTGCGCATCCCCGCCATCTTCGGTGAAAATCAGCACGTTGAGGAACAGTTTGTACTGTTCTTCGAGGATGTTGCCGAAGAACGAACGCCGGGTGCGGGCGACGGTCTCTTTCTCCACCTCTCGCAAGGTGCGAAACAGTTCTTCGCCGGTTTTCCGGAGAATAATTTTCTTGGCGACTTGAAAAGCTGCGATGCGCTCGCGGTACTCCAGTGCCTTCTGATGCCGAAAACCCTCGTAGCCCTTAAGCGTCATGCGGCAGCGTTCCAGCACTTGCGCAAATTGAGAGTTGAGTTCCACGCGCAAAAACTTTACGATGGCTGAACGGGCCAGCAAGTCCAGGACAGGGTTTTCCTGTGCCTTTGCAGCATTCAATGCCGCCACGTGCAGATCCGTGAGCACGGTTTTCAAATCTGCCGGTTCATTCTGAGGCTTGGTGGTCAACTTGGACTGGATGAACTGAGTCTTGGTGTTCGCCGGCGCTGTCGCTCCTAGTGGACCTTCCAGATCGCCGTGACGGATCAGGAGCCGTGTGATGTGCTGGCGCGCCTGCTCCACGAACTTGGGGCTAAGGAAGACGTCGTGGCGCAAGTTGTCGACGCCAACCTGGAGACCTTGCAAAACTAGCGAAGGAGTGTAGGAGCCTAGCTGGGGAGGAGTGGCTTTCTCCGCCTGGTGACCGAGCCGGAAAATGGGAATGCGCGGCATGAGGTGAGTTACGGTTGTCTTACCCGTGCTGCGAGTCCGGAACGGAATTGAGGTACAACCAAGGCCTGCTCTACTGTTGGTACATTCAAGGCCGCCAATTTTTTGGCCAAAGCCTGCGCCTGTATAGCGGCGCCCGTGTCGGCGTAAGCGTGCCATAAGAGCTGCATGGAGAATGGGTCACTCGAGTCTTCTTCAAGTTCTGAGATTGCCTCGGCAGCGCTGCCCTGAGCCATTAGCACCGCACCGGCAGCTCCGTGGTAGCAAAGCTGCACAGCTTGATCGCGGCTCTTGTCCGCCATCGATTGCAATTGGTTCAGAGCCTTGACCGCAGTTTGCACGTCTTTCGCCTCGGCGGCCCGGGTAGCCGCAACTCGGAGGATGCTCGCCAGTTCTTCATTGCGATCACTCTCGGAGAGTTCGTGTGGTTCCTGCAAAGCGTCCTGGGCGAGTTGCACATGTTTCATGGTTGAACCTAAATCGGATGCATACATCGCCAAAACGCGCTGGGCTTCAGCTTCCTGGCGCGCCAATTCTGCCGAATGGGCATGCTTGGCCACCTCGTTCAGGGCCTTTTCAGCCTGGGGGCGATTGTTCTCGCGGATCCAGGTTGCGGCGGATTGCAATTCAAACTGAATTCGGTCGCTCTGGCTGCCGGCAAATACGATGGCGCGGTCGTATTCATCGCGTGCGTCCTGCTCCCGTCCCATCAGGGCATAGGTATCAGCAATGCCGACTTCGGAGCCGAAATTCGGATCGATACGAACGCTCATCCGATAGTGCTCAAGAGCGGCATTGAACTGGCCCGCCATTCTCAGAATTTCAGCGTAAGAGTCATGGGGGTTGGGATCATCCGGTTCCAGCGCCACGTACTTCTCCATTGCCGCAAATGCCTTATCGAAATCGCCGTTGCCAGCATAGGCGTATGCGATGTCGTTCAAAGCCGCGGGATAGTCGGGGTGCAGCGAAAGAGCGTTTTGCAAGACTTGTGCAGCTTGCTCATAGCGCTGCTGCGAGTTCAACCATCCTCCCGCGATAAATGCGACGCGTTTGTCCCTTGGATACGCGGCGAGCAGGTCGTTCATCGCGGCGATGGCCTGAATGTAGTTGTTCTCCTGTGCGCCTGTGATCCAGCGAATTAGCAACTGCTCACCCGGACTGACTTGCGCGGATAAATTCTTTGCTCGTCGACGGGCCGCTGCCTGTTCGACAGGTTCGTGGCTCATTTCGGCAATCATTACGAAGGCCTGTGCGAACTTGGGATCCTCGCTGACCGCCTGGCGCAAGTAAGAAAGGGATTCCTGAACGTGGTAATCCTCATAGTGCCTCATCGCGCGTTCGAAATTCCTGCGAGCCGCGGGGGAGGATGTGGTCACCGGAAGCGTGTCGGAGGCGTGGGCCGGCGATGAGGCTTTAGGAGCTTGTTTCGTGCCTGCATACGCGATCAACGAGAACGCGAACAGCCAGCAAATGCACCAGCGGTGAAACATGGCGCTTCCTCGCAACCTATTGATTTTGTGCTTCTCTGCTGGAGCGTAACATGCAGGTAGGAGGTGGCCAACGTTACCTAAGTGATCGATAGAAAGCCATCTTGGGAGATTCCGGCCGCTAGTCGATCAGACGATTGGTAATGGGTGCATAGCTGTCGATGCGACGATCGCGCAGAAACGGCCAATTGCGGCGAACGTCTTCTAAAAGGTGCATGTCTGCCTCCGCGATGAGAATTTCTTCTTTATCGTAGGAGGCCTCGGCGATCACCCGGCCAAACGGGTCACACAAGAATGACCCGCCCCAAAATTCCAGTCCGGCACCCGGCGCGGAATTTCCGCGAATATTACCATTCTCAAATCCGACGCGATTGACGACGGCCACATAGACGCCATTGGCGATTGCATGGGCACGCTGGATGGTACGCCAGGCGTCGTGCTGCGCCTCGCCGAATTCTGCTTTTTCTTCCGGATGCCAGCCAATCGCTGTTGGATAAAAAAGCACTTGCGCTCCTTGTAAGGCGGTCAGCCGAGCTCCTTCGGGATACCACTGGTCCCAACAGACCAGAGTCCCCAGACGTCCGATTCCAGTGTCAAATGCACGAAACCCCAGGTCGCCCGGAGTGAAATAAAACTTTTCGTAATAAAGTGGATCGTCGGGAATATGCATTTTGCGATATAACCCGAGCAGTTTACCGTCAGTCTCGAAAACTGCGGCGGTGTTGTGGTAGACACCAGGAGCCCGTTTCTCAAACAACGAAGCTACCAACACGGTGTGAAGCTGCTTTGCGAGTTCTGACAACTTAGTGGAAGTTGGACCCGGGATTGTCTCTGCGAGATCGAACAATGCGGCATCTTCGCGCTGGCAAAAGTACTGAGTTTGGAAAAGTTCGGGCAGGCACACTACCTGGGCGCCGCGGGCGCTTGCTTCCCGTACTTGTTCCATGGCATGTTGCAAATTTCTGTCCGGATCTGGCGTTGCTGACATCTGAATCAATCCGATCCGGAATTTATCCGCAGGCAAATGCAAGCCCTCCCTTGGGGGAAAATAGAATATCAGTTCTTAGTTGTCAGTTCCCGGTTCTCAGGTATCGGGAGCTTTTAGTAGAGTAGTTATTAGAAAGACGGAGTGACCTATGAAACACAGCAACAATGACGGGTCAGGAATTGATCGCAAATTACATGATCCGGTTGAAGACCGGTTAATTGCGCTGGAATCGCTCGATCTAAAACGCGTGCAGTCGATTGACGACCTGGTGCGGGCGATGGCCAAAACTGCGTTTACGGGGCGTCAACTCGGCGAAGCTGCGGATGTGCTGGAAGCGATGGCGCGAGATGAAGAATGCTTCGTTGTGATGACTCTGGCGGGCGCTATGACTGTAGCGAAGCAGAGCCTGATTATCGCGGAGCTGATTGATCGCGGCATTGTGAATGCGATTGTTTCCACCGGCGCGCTTATGGCGCACGGGCTGGTGGAGGCAACGGGGCTTTCTCATTTTCGTCATAACCCCGAGGTCTCCGATGAAGAGCTATACGAACAGGGATATAACCGTGTGTATGACACGTTAGAACCTGAGCGGAATCTGGACGACGTCGAAGAAGTCATGTCCGAGATTTTGGATAAGTGGGATCACAACGAGGTGATCTGCTCGTACAAGCTGAATCATGCCATTGGCGAGCATCTTGCAAAGCGTTCCAAAGAGGAGCGGGGGATCCTCAAATCCGCGTATGAGAAAGGCGTACCGGTTTTCGTGCCGGCTTTCACGGATTCGGAATTAGGCTTGGATTTTGCTTTAAACAACCGGATGAGGGAATCGACGGGACGACACAAGCTGCGCTTCGATCCGTTTGAAGACCTGGAGCACTTTGCCGCCACGCTGCTTCGCCAGAAACGATTGGGAATCTTC
>JAFAGX010000631.1 GCA_019237515.1 Acidobacteriaceae bacterium | reverse complement strand
CGACCACGATGTAATAAGGATTTGCAGTATAAGCGGTTGCTGCAAAAACGGTGCTGCTCGTGTCGAACCAGCGGCGCGCGAGTACAAACATTGCGCATCCGGATGAGGTCAGCGAAAGCCAGACGTAAATCCCGGGAACAATCTTCCACGCGAAAAGCTTTCCCAGGACGGCTCCCAACAGCCACGATGCCGGCGGATAGAAAATGAATCGCGCTTCTCCATAGCCATAGTGCGCGAGGGCGGCCCATCGTGGATAAAGAATTCCTTGCCGCCATTGGTCGACCACTTCCATCCACGAGTTGAGATGAAATTCGACGTCGTGTCCGGACGGAATTCCAAAAAAGAAGAATGGGACAACTATCAGAAACGCAGTGAACACGACTAAAAGCAAGGGCCATCCAGGAAGAACTCCGCCTGAGTTTGCGAGGCTGGATGGAGCAGCGTTCTGGATTCGTGATGGTACTGGGCCTGTGAACAAGTTAATCGCGATTTTACCGAATATTCATTGGGCTGAAACCTTCGCGAAGGCGGGACTCACTAGACTGTGAGCATTCGAGGTGGAGAAACCCGGCGTGATAGGGGTCTGCGCGAGAGACGGCGTGCGGGCCCCTAAGCGCGTCAGGGGTTAAAGCTAGGCGGTCGCTGTGGCGCCCCTTTGGTTCTGGAGTTCTTCCAGGAATTCTTCCTGCGTAACCGAGCTGTGCTGGCGCAATAAATCCAACAGCACGTCTTCCCCGGGCGCGGCCGAATTATCGGAAGTGCTATTGGACAGCAGCGCAACCGGAAGGATTTGCAAATCCGGCATAGTTCCGGGATGGCTGGCCAGCAAACCGATGAACTGTTCTACCTGCGAACGCTGCTCGGCGGTGGCAAACTCGACTCCCATGCCGAACCCCGGATGCATCACACGCACAATCCCCTCAATCTGCATTTCGGCGTCTGCTGCCTTAAGACCAAGTTGAATTGCGGAATTTTCCGGGAAGGGCGATTCCGTTTCTATGTAACAAGCGCCCAGACTAAGGTCGGTCAGCTTGCATTGCACAATTGGCTCAATGTCTGGAGGAGGAAGTTCCGGCGCGTTGGCTGCGATCCACGACTTCAAAACGGCTCGCGTGTTATCGGTAAGATCGACAAAGCGCACACCCGACTCGCCGTTCGGATTGGCACGTGTAATCTCGCCGTGCACCGAGAGGTTGGTTTTTCCGTCAGGCAAAATAAAGCGAGCGGAAATCTTAGCCGCAGGGCAGAGCGGTTGCGCGGCCAGGACATCCATGCCGGTTTCACTGAGATCGAGAAGAATGCCTTCGATGTCAGGAAGGTCCTGGGGCGACAGGCGAATGGGTAATTGCAGAGGCACACGGCAGGAAGCGCGCCGCTCGCGTTTGATCAAGGCAGTGGCCGGGCGAAGGCTGATCTCGGCTTGCAGCAGAGTCAACGGTTTATAAAGAACGAAGTGCGCTCCCTGAGAGAGCACAGTGCGAAGTTTCCCTCGATCGCTCAGCAGAGTGATGGTGACGGCGTGGTTCGCGGAAGACGACTGCTGGAGATTCTGTAGCACCACCGCGGCGCTGTGTGGATCATCAAAATCGACCACAACGGCGTCAAATCTCTGCTCGCCTAGCTGGCAGATTGCCTCGGGATATCCGCAGCAGACACTGGCAATGCTGAAGCCAGCGAGCACGGAATTGAGCACAGCGGCGGCTTCATCGTCTTTCGAAACCAGCAGTGCATGAAACGTCATAAGGCACTCGTAGTGCTGCTAGAAAAGTCCAGCTTATGGCCAGCGCGGGGCTGTGCCCTTGGCCTTGCCGGCGGTTCCGGCGGCTGCGGCCGCGGCTTTGGTGGCGCCTTGCGGCTCATCGACTTCGGTTAAAACGGCCGCGTCGTCATCTTCTGTATCCGCCAGCAACGGAGCGACTTCCCGCAGTTTTTCGGCTGCTTGTTGCAGCATCTCGATCTGCTTGCCTAGCTGGGCATACTTGGCCTGCTTGCGACGCAGTACCTCGTGAATGTCCTTCATACGACCCCCTGAAGCGAATTTACGGGCGCTGTGGCGGATGGTCAATTACATCGGGCTTATGCTGATTACGGGAGTAACCTCAGTTCTAGCCTGATCATTGGGCTCATCACCGAGCAAACCGCACTTCGGGCGCCTACCGAGTGGCTTTACTTCCAGGAATTTTGAGATATGATTCGCTTTCGCCTCACTTGGCGCCGGGGACCCAACCGGAGCTGCCAGGGGGGAGGCGTTCTCACGTTCAGGCATTGTCGCTGCTTGAGGGGGCGGCGGTTGCCAAATCGTTTTGGGAGAAGTTGGATGCGCCCGCGAATTCTGCACCTCTCGATTGCAGTGGTGGTGTTTTTTGTCCTTTTAAATTGTTTTGCTCCTGCCCAACAGCCCGTCGTACGCTCGCGAATCTTAGAGCCGGTGGATGAAACCAAACTTACTCAATTAAAGGGCAATACTCATCGCCTTGCCCGTCCGGAATTCGATCGCGGACCTGCGCCGCCTGAATTGCCCATGGATCGCATGCTATTGGTTTTGAAACGCGGTCCGGAGCAAGAAGCTGCACTGCAGAAGCTTCTTGATGATCAGCAGGACAAAGCCTCATCCAGCTATCACAAATGGCTTACTCCAGAGCAGTTGGGTTCGCGATTCGGACCCAATGATAAGGATGTTCAGGCCGTAACCTCATGGCTGCAGTCGCACGGTTTCCAGATAGCCAAGGTAGCGAAGGGCCGCAACATCATTGAGTTTTCCGGGACTGCCAGCCAGGTCCAGGCAACCTTGCATACCGCGATTCATAAGTATGTTGTGAATGGAGAAGAGCACTGGGCGAATGCAAACGATCCGGCAATTCCCAGCGCGCTGACTCCTGTGGTCGCCGGAGTACTCACGCTACATAACTTTGTGAAGAAGCCCATGCTCCACATGCTCGATCAGAAGATTCCGGCGAAGCTGGTGTCGCAGGGCGCAGGCAAACCGCCAAAGGTGACGTTCCCGGGGAATCCTCCGGTGCATGGATTGGGACCTGCGGACTACGCCAAGATCTACAACATCAATGTGAATGAAAGCTCTTACGGACAGGGGGTAACGATCGCCGTCGTCGCCAGGAGCAATCTGTTTAGCCAGGGTCAGGATATTTTCAACTTCGGCGAGACCTTCACTAGTATGCAGCCTAAACCCAACATAATCCTGAATGGTCCCGATCCCGGCGATATAGGGGGAGGCGAAGAAGCGGAGGCAACGCTGGATGCGACCTGGTCATCCGCCGCTGAACCGCTGGCAACCGTGGACTTCGTGGTTTCAGCCATTACCAATACAACTGACGGGGTTGATCTCTCCGAAGAGTACATCGTCGACAATAACCTCGCTGACATTATGACCGAGAGCTTCGGCGGCTGCGAGGCTGCCCAGTTGGGGAGCACAGAGATCGAATTCGTTACATCGCTTGCCGCACAAGCTGCGGCCCAGGGAATTACTTACTTCGTTTCGTCCGGCGACTCGGGGGCAGAAGGCTGCGATAACCCTGATGTCGAGGTAGTCGCGACCGGACCAGTTTCTGTGAGTCTCAGTGCAGCCACCCCGTTTAATGTCGCGGTTGGTGGAACGATGTTTAACGAGAACGGCCAAGACAGCAAATACTGGAGTTCTAGCAACGCTCAAAATACCTTCGAATCCGCATTGTCGTATATCCCTGAAAATGTCTGGAACCAAAGCTGCACGCAGGCCCAATGCGGGCAGAACGCAAACATTGTGGCTGGCGGCGGTGGTGCGAGCGGCATATTTAAAAAGCCGAGCTGGCAATCGGGTGTAGCCGGGATTCCCCCGGATGGGGCACGCGATGTGCCCGATGTTTCGCTCACGGCGTCTCTTCACGACCCGTACTTACTCTGCCTGGAAGGTTCCTGTGTTCCGGATACTCAGGGAAACTTTTTCTTTGCCGCGGTCGGTGGTACCTCGGCTTCGGCTCCGTCGTTTGCGGGCATGATGGCGCTAGTGGACCAGAAAATGAATGGCCGCCAAGGGTTGGCGAATTATGTCCTGTACAAGCTGGCTGCGCAGGAATATCCGCCAAACTCGAAAAGCAATCAGTGCAACGCTTCCAACACTTCGGGCCTGCCCGCCAGTACGTGCGTGTTTAATGATGTGACCGTAGGCAACAACGAGGTGCCTGGCGAAGTGAGCCTGGGTGTAGCCTATCCCGCGACGGTCGGCTACGATCTGGCGACCGGTTTGGGTTCGGTGAACGTTGCGAATCTGGTAAATAAGTGGAGTTCGGTCACCTTCAGTGCTTCCAAAACGGCGATAACCATCACCAGCCCGGCTAGTCCAGTCACGGTCACTCACGGGTCTCCCGTGAGTCTGGATCTGACAGTTACGGCGAACGGCGGGACGCCGACGGGGAATGTTGCCGTAATCGCCAACAGCGGGGCATCGGTTAGCCAGAAAACCGGAATTGGCTCCTTCGCGCTCACGAGCGGCTCTGCCACTCCAAGCATCAACTCACTGCCCGGGGGAACGTACACGCTAAGCGCCCAATACTCGGGTGATGGAACATTTGCGCCGAGCACTTCATCATCTCCGGGCCCGTCGATTACCGTGAACTCCGAAACGAGCAACACGAAACTTTCGGCACTCACGTTCGATCCGAATTTCAATTTCATCCCCTTCGCCGGCGGACCCTACGGAAGTTTTGTTTATCTTCGCGCAGACGTGGCCGGCAGCTCGGGGCAGGGGACTGCGACGGGTAACGTCAACTTCATGGACAGCGGTAACAGCCTGGGCAGCTTCGCGTTGAACACCGAGGGGAACACAGCAACTCCGAACTTCGGCAACGCTCCGAACGGTGGAACACCCACTGGTCTGTTTACGCTAACGGTAGGTTCGCATTCGATCACGGCGAACTATGGAGGCGATGCCAGCTTTCAGCCAAGCACGTCATCGGCAGTGAATCTGAACATTACGCAGGCTCCTACGACAACCACTCTCAGCTCGGCAGCGGCTGCCAAAGGCACCACCTTCACGGCGACCATCAATACCAGCAGCGGAGGCACGCCGCCAAGCGGAACCATCGCCTTTTCCATTAGCGGAACACAGGTGGGCTCCCCAATTACGGTAGCTCAGGTCCCGGCATTGACCAGCCAAACGGGAAGCCTGCAAGGAGCACAGGCGACGGCCACCTTACCCGATACAAGCCTCGCCAATGGGACCTACACGGTGAAGGCCAGCTATAGTGGTGATCCGAATTACGTCGCATCCAGCGGCACAGCTTCGGTCACTCAGCAAAATGATTTTGCCATTTCTGCGGGGAGCAATGCGGCGGTCAACATTCCAGCCCCGGGGCAGAGTGGCTCGTTAACTTTAACGATCACTGCTCTCGATGGCTACAGCGGCACCATCAATTTTGCGGCAAGCTCTTGCTCGGGATTGCCGACTGGCGCGAGTTGTGCGTTCAGCCCAGCGTCAGTCAAGGGCGGTGGTACAACGGTTGTGACCGTGAGCACGACCGCAGCTGCTGCCTATCTCCGTCATCCCGGCCGACGCTCCACCTGGTGGCTGGCGAGCCTGGGAACAGGGATCGCGGCCAGCTTCCTTCTGATCGGTCCCTGCAAAGGCCGCAGTAAGAACCTACTGGGGTTGCTCGTTTGCGCGTTTTTGGTTACAGGAGTGGGGTGTGGGGGCGGCGGCAGCAGTAACAACACTCCACCTCCCCCACCCGCGTCGACACCCGCCGGCACATCAAACGTCGTTGTCACCGCTACGAGCGGTACACTTACGCACAACGCAACGTTCACCCTGAACGTGCAATAGCGGAGAAGAATCGAACTCCCGGCCGACGGCCCTTTCGGTGCCGCTATACTGGATTCGGGAGTTCCGAATGAAACGCAAGTCTAAGCGGGAGCCGTCTTCTGAAAGCTAAGGACCTTCTGCTGATCGCGTCGCTCACTTTGGGCGCGATGCTGGTCGGAGGCTATCACCCAGCCGCAGAAGACGGTGAAATCTACCT
>JAFAGX010000263.1 GCA_019237515.1 Acidobacteriaceae bacterium | reverse complement strand
AGCCCGAGAGAAAAGCTGGGCTTAGGCCAATCAACGCAAGGAAAGCGCGAATTACCGTAAGTGCCAAGGCAGTGGAAAGCGAGAGGAAATGCACAAGCCTATTAAGTACGTAGAGAAAGCTGTTACGATCGCCGCCAATGGCGCGTGGTTTTTCTTCGACCGCCTCAATCGTATTAAGCCCAACCCGTCGCCCACGCCGAAGTGGTCCGATAAACCACTGCTGAAATCCTACGAGAAGTCGAAGCCGCCACTCGGCTGGCCGCGAAGCACTGACTCGCTTTGCCCGCGCTGCATTCCCGAGATTCGCCAGCGCATTCTCGACGGCGACTTGCCGGTTGAAATCCTGCTCAACGAAAAAGTCGGCGAAGTCAAAGCGCAGATCGTCGAGCGCGACGGCAAGATCCTCATGGTGAAGGACTGCCCCAAGCACGGCCACTTCGAAGATGTGATGTCGATCGACACAGAATTCACCGAGCACCTGGAAACCGTTTTCCCTGGCCGCGATATTCGCGCCCACAACGACGAGAAGCTGCACAAGCACGGCACCAGCACGATTAAGTACGGCCGCGGATCCGTGCTGACTATCGATCTGACCAACCGCTGCAACATGATGTGCGATCCATGCTTCATGGACGCGAACCAGGTCGGCTTCGTGCATGAGCTGACATGGGAAGAAATCAAGCAGATGCTCGACAACGCGATCACGATTAAGCCGCGCCGCCAGATGAGCGTGCAGTTCTCCGGCGGCGAGCCGACGCTGTCTCCTTATTTCCTGGACGCGATCCGCTACTCACGCAAGGTTGGTTACAACAGCGTGCAGGCAGCGACAAACGGAATCGAGTTCGCCAAGAGTTTTGAATTTGCGCAACAAGCGGCAGAAGCCGGATTGCGCTATGCCTATCTGCAATTCGATGGCATCGGCAACGCCGCGAATGCTCACCGCAAAGTCGGAAACCTATTTGATGTGAAATTGAAAGCCATCGACAACCTGCATCGTGCCGGAGTCGAGATCGTTCCGGTTGTCACGATTGTTAACGGAATTAACAACGAGCAGGTCGGACGCATCATCCAGTTCGCGCTCGATAATCCCAAGAAGATCGGTTTCCTGTCGTTCCAACCGGTCTCATTCACCGGACGCGACGAAGCAATCACCGATGAGCGCCGCGAGGCTCAGCGTTACACGCTAGCCCATCTCGCTCACGACGTGAAAAATCAAACCGGCCTCGGCGAACCCGCCCGCGACTGGTTCCCCATCAGCTTCATGGGAACCTTCTCCGACTGGGCCGATCTCATGCACGCCCAGGACGCAAATAACAACTGGGGCCAGCTCTCCTGCGGGTGCCATCCTAATTGCGGGACGGGCATGGCCGTAATGATTGACAAGGAAACGAAAGAAAGCGTGCCGGTGACGGCGTTTCTGCATGGAGACCAACTCGCAAAGGACATTGCGAAGGTGAACGACGCGGCACGGGGGAAATTCCTGACCGGAATTGGAATGGCGTTATGCTTGATGAAAAACTATGACCCGTTCCAGTCGCCGACGCATTTCAAGCTAATGGACCTGTTGCAAAAGTTCGACAAGAACTACAACGTAACCGGCAGGAATTACGGCAAGGTTGGACCGGAGCGGACGATAGACGACATCATGAAGCGCCGCAAGGATCGGTGGAACTTTTTGTTTATCGCCGGAATGTGGTTCCAGGATTTGTTCAATTACGATTTCCGGCGCACCGAGCAGTGCATCATTCCCTATGCAACGCAGGAAGGCGAGATTTCCTTCTGTGCTTACAACACCGGCGTGGGTTGGCGCAACATCATTGAGAAGATGCACATGACAGCGACCCTGACCAAGTGGTACGAGGAGCATGGGCGGCATGAGATCTTCGCCGGTGGCAAGAACGTCAAAATGGAATCTACCGACCATTCGTTGGTGCTGCGTGACGGGATTGTGACGGAAGAAGAACAACACGATCTTGATAAACTCGGCATCGCCAAGAACGCACGTGAAGAAAAGATGCGGGCACGAGATGCGAAACTGAAAGCTGACGAAGCACGCGGGCCAAAGAAAGATGATGCGGCTTACAACGCTCGCATGGCGGCTCTTTACCGCGAGGTCGTGCTTAAAGAGAAACAACCGGTGTCGGAGAACGGATTCATTCCATTGGGCGCCTTAGTAAAGCCAAGTGGTAACGGCAACGGACATCAGGTACAGAAGCCGGAGGTCGAAGTGGGCGAGCCGGTAGCAGGCGATTAAGTAAGCTGTTCTCGGTTCCCAGATCTCAGTTCTCAGAGGGCCGCCGCAACGCGGCCTTTCTTATTTGTTGGTGGCAGCTGATATCATCACTAGGTCCGGAGAGTTGGCCGAGTGGTTGATGGCACCGGTCTTGAAAACCGGCATCCCCGGAAGGGTATCGGGGGTTCGAATCCCTCACTCTCCGCCATGCAGTCTGAGTAAAGATGTCCACTCTTCGCGCGCACGCGCAGGTCAGAAGTTCAGTTTCAGCGCGAACTCGAGTACACGCGGCGAGCCGAGGCCGAACACACCAGAGCCTAAGCCGATGCGAAGGCTATTGGGCTGTTCCCCGGGTGTTCCATTTGCGGTACCCAGCACCGCTGGTGTGCCGGCCGGACTTAAAACGCCACCCAAAGTATTTTTTGGGGGATCGAAATTAACAAAGTTCATGATGTTGAAGAAACTGACTCCGGGCTGCAGCTGCACACGCTCTTTGATTTTGTATGTCCAGTTGAGGCTGAAGTCCATGTCTCGTAACCAGCCGTCGAAAGCTTCATTGGCTGGGGCGGGGCTTAGAGCCGGCATAACTCCGCCAAGTCGCTGTAACTGGCCGAGCGTGAACAGACCTTGACTGATAAGCACTTGACCAGCGGGTGTCGGCTGGCCGGCATAGTTAGTATTGTAACGATCGATTACAGTGTTAAGGTTTCCAGAATTCACCCCGCGACCGAACGACCCCAAGTTCGTCCCCGGCAGTACACCTCCCAATGAACCCTGAGATCCACTTGCAAGTGCGCCGTCACCTTCCCCGTCGCCGTTGACCGCGGTCTGGAAAATACCGCCAGCTAGTCCGGTCGTTCCGAGAGTCAGTGTGACCGGGAGACCGCTGTAAAAATGACCAATCACACTCGCAGCGAAGTTACCGGGCAACTGCATGGTGCCGCCAAAGGAAATCTGGTGCGTGCGATCGAGCCCATTCGGCCCGGTATATTTGCTGGGATTGGCGTTATCAAATGCATTGTTGATGAAGTCGGAATCTTGTGCCTGTGCCACGTACCTGGATAGGGCGTACGATACCTGCAGATTGATGTAGGGTATGCCCTTGAATGGATTGCGAATGTCTTGCCGTAATGACGTCTGAAGCCCGTTATACACCGACCGTCCAGCGGGAAACAGCATCTGGTTGCTTCCCACATTTGGATTGACTCCCGGAAAAGCTGCGTGGGGGCAAGCGAACCCGCCACATAACGAATATCCGTCGTCTAGCCCGTTGACAGCGAAATCGGTAATCGTGGCAGTATGAGGGGCTGGGTTGCCCGCGGTGGTGCAAGTGCCCTGCGAGATTGCCAGGCCGATCGTGCTTTGACCACAGGCGGCGAGTGTCGCAGCGATTGCCTTCCGTGCATTGGCCAGATTGAAGAAACGCGTGTCCCCTACAAGGTTAGTATCGACCGCCAGTAAGGTATGAGTGGAAACGTTGCGCAGATAATCAGCCGTAAATACAGTTCCACGATGAATCTCGCGCTGAATCCCGAAATTCATCTGAACTGATCGCGGAGTCTTGTAGTTTGGGTCGAACAAGTTTGTACTCGTTATATTCGTTCCATCGGCGAGAGTGCTACCGATGAAGGTCGGATTTGGTCCGGAACCGACAGCCTGCGCTGCGGCCTGATATTGCGCTTGTAAACTAGCGACCTGAGCTTGCACCTGTCCGATAGGCTGTCCACAAAACGAGGGTGTAATTGTTGGACCGTTAGGGACGCTGACAGGAACTGCCCCGCCGTTTAAACAGGCGGGGACAATAGCGAGAAACGTCCCGTTGGTCAAGCGTCCGGGCCGGTCGAACAGGACGTTGTTGAAGATCGAGTTCTCATAAAATAATCCGACGCCTCCGCGAATTACGGTCCGCCCGTTATTCCACGGGTCCCAGGCAAGGCCAATCTGAGGCGCAAAGTTGGTATCCGGATTGTTCACGCGATTGCCTAATCCCGAATAGAACTGATTGTTAAACTGGTTTAGCGCAGCGATAGGAGCGAGATCGCTGTCGCTCCTCCCGGTGTCGCGGACATAGCGAAGTCCATAAGTCACGGTTAAGTTCGGTTTGATCTTCCACGAATCACCGACATACCAGGAAACCCGATTATCGGGGCCCAGACCGCCCCCTGGAAAACCGAATGCCGCTTGGCTCGTAGAGAATCCCTGGCCATTACCGATGAGCACATTCTGCACTGGGTAGTTGAGAGCATTCGCTGCGCCACCGGGTAGAGTCAGGCAGATACCCGTGCACGCGCTTGCTAATGCATTGACTGCGGGGCCATCCGCCAGGAACCCGGCAAATCCTCCACCATGGATGTGATTGAAACCACCGCCGTAGCGGAGGATGTGGGCACCAAAAGTGCGGCTGCCATCGTACTTGATCTGGTGATCCGATTGAGGGGTGGCCTGAGGGGCTAAAAACGGTTGGCCTGAGCAGAATACGTCCGGCACCACTCCAGAGGAGTTTAAACACGGCGCGTCGGGACCGATCGAGAGTTCAATCGCCGACGAAGTATTGAACGGTGTCGAGCCGGCGACACCAGTTTTTATCTTGTTAAAAAATTTCATGTACCCAAAGCGGATGCTGTGAGTGTACCTACCGCTCGTAAAGTCGAGGCCTACCACATGGTCACGAGTATGGGTCGTATTATCCATCGGCTGAAATGCCACTGGTTCGAAGGGCGTGACATCGCTGTTTTGATCATAGGAGAAGCGATAAAACATTTTGTAATTCTTGGTAATTTGGTAGTCCAGCCGCGCGATGCCTTCGGCCTCCCGGAATGGCGCAGAAAAACTTCCTGAATCAGCCTGCAACGGGGGACCTGCGACCACTGGCTGCTGAAAGTCCTGCTTTGTCCGTTCAGCGTCGACGAAGAAAAACAGTTTGTCTTTTATAATTGCCCCACCGAAATTGCCGCCAAATTGGTTTCGCTGAAAGGGAGTGTGTAGTGCGTTCGGGAGATTCGCATCAAGTGACTGGTCCCGAAACATGTAATATCCCTGTCCGTGAAAGTTATTGGTGCCAGATTTTGTAACTACATTGACCGACCCGGAGGAAGTTAATTCAGTGGATAGGTCAAGCATAGATTCGCCGAGCTGAAATTCCTGAATCGCACTTTGCGGAATATCTTGTGTAGTTGTGCCGACCGTTTCGTCACTTACATCTACCCCGTCTACCTCGATACGAGCAGTCCGACCGAAGCGCCCTCCGAATGAGATCGACGAGAATCCTTTCTTGGTCGGATCGAAGGTACCGCCGTCCTGAATTTGTACTCCGGGCTCTAGTTGCGCCAAGTCAAGAAAGTTACGGCCGTTGATTGGAAGGTTTTCAATCTGTTCTGGACTGAGTACTCCTTGGACAGTGGCTTGCTCGGTGTTCACCTGAGTTGTATCTGCCTGAACTTCGATGACCTGACCAGTTTCTCCGAGCTGGAGCTTGAAATTCCCCGGGGTAGTTACGCCAACCTGAATCGGAACCTCTTCAGTTATTGTCTTAAAACTCTGCGCTTCCACTCGTACTGCGTAGTTGCCAGGAGCTAGTGCGCCCGAGCTATATGTTCCTGCCGAGGAAGTAGTAGTGGTAAACACTTGTCCCGTCGCTTTATTAGTGATGGTAACTTTGCCATTCGGAACCACTGCACCTGAAGGATCGGTCACAATTCCCTGAATGCTGCCAGTAGAAATCGTTGTCTGGGCAAACATAACACTCGTAAGTGTAAGTACGGCTGCATAAACTGCAAACCTAAACAGACCGCATATCAAATTCGATTTGACCGGCATTTTTTCATCCCTTCGCTCAGGATTTGAGAATTCGAGTTTCGATTTGCTTATGGTGGAAACCTAATTCAGGCATTGAATCTTGCCATCTCGTGGGATATCGCAATGCAATGCAAAGTCCACTCTTAATTTCGCGCAGTATCAGGAGCTTGCATTGCGCGGACGCGCGGCTCCTACCAAATGTTGGAGGGCGGTTTCGTTCTGATGAGGGCGATTGTCTGCATTTCGTACCGCTTTTGTGTAGCTTGATACCGTCTATTGGTTTGTACGTCTCAATTCATAGCAACTTTTCTTAAACTCCATATTCTTGGAGATTTGTTCGCTGACTTTGCCGAAACGCTGAGAAATAACACCACCACACTCATAATGGAATTGCAGATTTACAGGAGGCGGGGAGAAGAATTCGATAAGCTCTACTTCCCCACCTGAGACCCTCTGCACGAACAGTACTAGATTCATCTCAGCGAAAAGCCTTGCTGGCAGCATCAACTGCCTTCATTGGCAGTTGATTGGGGCACGTACCGAGGAGGGCATTTCGGCGGGTCGGCGAAACGAAGAGGATGAACAACAGCCGGGTTAAGGCGGTTCTGTCGTGGATTTAAGTAGGAAAGAATGCGCTCGTGCCGATCCAGAATTCCGCGAGAGATTTTAAATTTTTCTTGTAAGTGCGGGTAACCGTAT
This sequence comes from Acidobacteriaceae bacterium, assembly GCA_019237515.1. The sequence continues at coordinate 4,705 of JAFAGX010000263.1, read as the reverse complement.
ATTCCTTTCCACCCTCGACTCGAAGGCAGTATTCTCCGGTCGAAAGCGGCCGAATTTCTTCCACAAACAAAGAATTCACGAGCACAGATCGGTGGATACGAATGAATCCGTGAGTTTCGAGCTTTTCTGCCACCACCGAAATCGACTCACGCAGAAGATAGGATTTCGCGTTGCGCTCTAGCAACACGCAGGTCCCTTTAGCCTGAACGGCCACCACTTCGGCCAGATTGATAAAGAGAATCCTGCCTTTGACTTTGATGGCCACCCGAAGACACTGTGGCTTCACAACTGACTGCACCGCCGCAACAGCTTCTGTCAATCCCGTTGTCTTCTCTGTCGTTTCGTACCCTATAACGAAGGTTGCGCATGAATGCTGCGCCACACGATCCCCTAGAGCATCACTAGCACCTGCTTGACTCGAGACTGCATGCCTGGCTGGTCCTATCTTCAGAGCGCTCATTAGAGTGTTCATCTTTGTGTCCTGCGTTATACGGGCGCAGCCGTTTCGTTCTTGGTTCTTCTGCCTCTATCCTTTGCTTACTGCGGACGGAAAGCTAGACTGCGCGCCGAAATAACACTCAATGGATTCCAACTTCCCGTTGCTGATTCGGAGATACTCGATATTGCGGAACGACTTACCGTTCCTGGTGTGGCAAAGGTATTTCACAAAAGCATCGTCCGCTCCAGTGGTGATCCGCTCCAAGTCAATATGTGCAATGAAATCAACTTGTGTGTCCCAGCATTGGGTCTTGAAAGTGCTCTTGCTGATGTGGTCGTCGCCGGCTGCGCTCGAAAAGGTAAAGTTGTCGGCGAGCAACTTGTTGAAGGTGCTCAAGTCCTTGTTTTCCCAGGCCGCATACCATTGACGGATGACCTCCTCGTTCGTTGAGTTCTGCCTACCCAGTGTGGTGGCTGTTGCCGGCCCAGGCAGGGTCATTGCACCAAACAGCGTGCATGCTCCCGTTGCGAGCAGATTCCTGCGTGACACTGCGATCGTTGTCATGGTCACTTATCCTTTCCGTTTGGTTCTGCTAATAAAATGCTTAAGTTATCCTTCCTGCGTGCCGACAAGTTATCGATGTACATAGAAACCGGTCGGTACTAAGCAGCCTAACGTTTTTATGTTTTTTCCTCACTTTCGGTGCTTGCTATTCTCGCGAAGCGAGTTTAGCCATCCGACCATATTTTTGATGCCCGCCTTCATGACTTTCGGATCCTGAGAATTCTTTGCCAGCGAAGCGTAGCCTTCGACCATTGCAATCAGAAGGCCAGCGCTCTCAGCTGGGTCCACGTCGCGGCGAACGCTTCCCTGCATCTGTCCTTCGCGCAAAGCGGAGGCAACGCCTTCGCGCCAGGCATGGAATACTGCCGCCAGGCGCTTGCGGAATCCCGCGTGAAGAGGAGACATCTCCTGGGCTAGATTATTGAGGGCACAGCCTCCCCGTACAGCCTCGGGTTGAACCGGTATGCTTTGAACAATGCCAATTAGAGCGTCTATTGGGTCCTTGCCCTTCTGCAGAGGGTGCACCCATGAGCCGCGAGTGTCGGGAGCGATGATCTCTTCGATGACGGAGTATCCCAAGGCTTCCTTGCTGCCGAAGTGGTGGTACAGAGCTCCTTTAGTAACTCCAGCTGAAGCCAGGATTGCGTCAAGGCTGGCACTTTGGAACCCCAATCGGTAGATCTCGCGGAATGCCGCTTGCAGCAAGCGCTCCCGCGTGCGACCAGGATCGCGCAGCCTGGTCGCTCTATGTTTCAGGCTCTTGATGCGTCCTGCCAACATACCGACCAGTATGTATGTTCATTATTCTAGCGTCAAGCCACACGCAACACACGGCCCAAGGCTCCGGTTTTTGGTATGCCTTCAGGTGCCGAACTATGGCGTTTTGTAGTTTTGCTCGCTAAACTCCGTCACTACAACACTGCGGTACACATTGCTAGTTATGTCCGTTTCTGGGACGGGTTTGTAAGGCTCTGGCCTGCCACTGCCAACTTTCGTCGCAGCTTTTCAATTCAGGCGGCGTCTCTTATAATCTTCGGATGCTTAAGGTTGTTCCTGTACCCGTTTATTGTACGGGCGGTTGTTGTCCCTGTTGCCGCAATCGTGGGCATTGGGACGCCACTTAAAGCAAGCAGAAGAATCCAGTTCCCAACGACCCACGGTTCCAGAAATCGTGGGTTGTTTGTTTTTGCGGTGGTTTTACCAATTCATCCCAAGGAGGTTCAACGTGAGTCAGATCGTTGACGAAGTGCTCGATGCCAACCAACAGTACAGCACCAGTTTTGGAAACAAGGCCGATTTAACACTGCCGCCTGGCCGGCGGTTTGCAGTTCTCACCTGCATGGACGCACGCCTCGATCCAGCAAAGTTCGCGGGACTTGCCGAAGGGGACGCGCACGTGATCCGCAATGCCGGCGGTCGAGCCAGTGATGACGCCATCCGTTCGCTGGTGATCAGCTATAAGCTGCTCGGCACGCGCGAGTTCTTCGTGATTCACCACACCGACTGCGGTATGGAGTTCTTCTCGGATGAGGTGATGCGAGGTTTGCTGGCTTCCAGTCTGGAAACTGCAGAACTGACCTCGCAGGGCTTCCGCGATGTTGGTCGCGGTCCAGGTTCGCGCGCGGGCGAATACATTGACTGGCTGACGATCAAAGATCCACAGCAAGCGGTGATCGATGATGTCGAGCGCATACGAAATCATCCGCTCGTACCCCACACGATTCCTGTTTACGGCTTCTTGTATGATGTGCGCTCGGGCAAGCTGGTAGAAGTGAAAGCAGCGACTGCGCTGGGCAAAGCAGCATAGATAACGCGGAAGTTAGTTAATCCAGACGGAGGTCCAATCCAGTGCTATTCAAGGCCGATCCAACATTTTATCCTTCCCCCAAGCTGGCCAGCCAAGCTCCCGCTGAGCGTCTGGCGTACGTTGCGAGCCTGAATGCGAACGGTCATGCCAAAGCGGATGCCCTGGTTGTCGTAGACGTTGATGCAGTGTCGAAAAGCTACGGGCAGATCGTGGGACGAGTCGACATGCCGAACAAGGGGGACGAACTACACCACTTCGGATGGAATGCGTGCAGTTCGGCTCTCTGTCCCTACGCCGCACACCCGCACGTCGAACGCCGGTATCTGATTGTGCCTGGGCTTCGATCCTCGCGCGTCCATGTCATCGATACGAAACCCGATCCTCGCAACCCGAAAATCGTAAAAGTGATTGAACCCGGAGTAGTCGCGTCACGGACCGGATATAGCCGTTTGCACACCGTGCATTGCGGACCCGATGGAATTTACATTAGCGCGCTGGGCGCTCCGGATGGCAATGGACCCGGGGGAATTCTGGCGCTTGACCATTATACGTTCGAACCGCTGGGGCGCTGGGAGGTCGATCGCGGACCACAGCAATTCGGATACGATTTTGCGTGGCACCTTGGGTATGACATTGCGATCACCAGCGAATGGGGCACGCCGAACATGGTGGAGGATGGAGTGAATCCCGAGGCATTGCTGGCTGGTAAGTATGGTCACCACATCCATGTTTGGGACCTTCGCAAGCGGCGGCACTTGCAGGCACTTGATCTGGGAGCAGAGCAGCAGATGGTTCTTGAGCTGCGCCCCGCCCACGATCCAACTAAAGCCTACGGGTTTGTTGGCGTGGTGGTGTCGCTGAAAGATCTCTCAAGTTCGATTTGGTTGTGGTTTCAAGACAGCGGAAAATGGCAGATTAAAAAAGTTATCGAAATTCCTGCCGAACCCGCCGACCCCGCAAATCTGCCGCCTCTTCTCCAAGGATTCAAAGCCGTGCCGCCACTGTTGACGGACATTAATCTATCTCTCGATGACCGCTATTTATATGCATCGAACTGGGGCACGGGAGAGTTCCAACAGTATGACGTGTCTGATCCGTTCCGCCCGAAGCTGACGGGTTCCGTTCACATTGGGGGAATCGTCCGCCGGGCGGCGCACCCAGCTCAACCCCAAAAGGCGCTTAACGGTGGACCACAAATGGTGGAAGTCAGCCGCGATGGGCGGCGGGTGTATTTCACGAATTCCCTGTATGCCTCCTGGGACAAGCAGTTCTACCCTGATGGAATTCAGGGATGGATGGCAAAGATCGACGCATCTCCGGAAGGCGGAATTGCCCTTGACCCAAGATTCTTTGTTGACTTTGGCGACCTGCGCAGCCATCAGGTGCGACTGGAAGGGGGCGACGCCTCGTCGGATTTCTATTGCTATCCATGAACCACTTCTGGCCATGGCTAACTCTTCTGTTGCTTGGTGCCTATCATGGGCTGAACCCAGGCATGGGGTGGCTGTTTGCGCTTTCTTCAGGTCTGCAAGAGAGGAGCCGTCGCGCGCTAGTTAGTTCTCTCTTGCCGATCGCGATGGGGCATGCTGCCGCAATCTCTTTCACGGTCCTTATGCTGGCTGTATTGCAACGAGCGTTATCGCCGCGAATCGTTCAGCTTGTGGTCGTGGTGGCTCTGTTCAGCATGGGAATCTGGCGGTGTTTTCGTGGCCGGCATCCGAGCGGTGGAGGGATGCGAGTAGGAAAAAGAGAGCTCGCGGTCTGGTCATTCGCGATGGCCTCGGCGCATGGGGCCGGGCTCATGCTTGCGCCAATTCTGCTAACCTCGCCCACTTCAACCATGGAGCATTCGGTCCATCACGCTGCCATGAGCATTGCCGGTCTGGGGATGGAAG
>JAFAGX010000252.1 GCA_019237515.1 Acidobacteriaceae bacterium | reverse complement strand
TTTCCATCCCGACCGGATCGTCTGCGGGGTCGACTCCGAACGCGCCAAGCGAATTCTGGAAGAGCTGTACCGGCCACTGGAGGCGCCAGTACTCATCACCGGTTTGAATACTGCAGAAATCATTAAGCACGCCGCAAATTCTTTTTTGTCGATGAAAATCTCATTCATCAACATGGTAGCGGATCTGTGCGAAGCGATTGGTGGAGACGTTACGCAGGTTGCCAAAGGTATTGGTATGGATCCCCGGATTGGCCCTCATTTCCTGCAAGCGGGCGTCGGATTCGGCGGTTACTGCTTGCCAAAAGACCTGCGGGCTTTCATCTATCTTGCGGAAGAGCACGGGGTAGATTTCTCCTTGTTGAAGCAAGTAGAAAGGATCAACCAGCAACGTGTGGAGATGTTCGTTCGCAAAGTACGTAACGCACTCTGGGTGCTCCATGACAAGACGATCGCCGTTCTAGGCCTCTCCTTCAAGGCTGGCACTGATGACACACGCGAGACGCCGGCTTTGCGTGTGGTCGATGCGCTGCTGGACGACGGGGCTTGCCTCCGCTTACATGATCCCAAAGCCATGCCGCTGCTCAAGCGGGTGCTACCCGATCGGGAGAATCGATTGAGTTATTGGGAGTCGCCATATGAGGCGGCGGCTCGTGCACATGCGTTGTTAATTCTCACGGAATGGCCAGAATATAAAGAACTCGATTGGTCAAAGCTTCGAGAGGCTATGGAGATTCCGCTCATCATTGATGGAAGAAATCTCCTGGATCCGTGCACGGTGCGACGGGCAGGTTTTGAATACATCTCGGTTGGCCGTCCGGATGCGTGAGGTTTGCAGGAAGCTGGTTATGTTAAGACAGGATTGATTTCTCGAAGCATTCGAGCAGCTTCGTGATAGCCTCGCACGGTTCCGACATCTACATAGAGTTCTCCAGCGTTTACCGCGTTCACCGAACCGCCGCGGGCCAAGTAGGCATTAATCAAAGTTCCGATGTATTCATCTCGCGGTCTGCGGGTGCACCACAAATTGTGGAGTTCCGCCAGAACGAACCCGGGCAGGCGGAAGGCTCCCCAAACCCAGTGAGTTTTGGGATTGGAAACTTTCACCTGGACCTGGAGAACCGAACCGCGTTCGTCGGTGACAACCGCGTCAAAAAGCTCCGGATGTTGAACGGGAAACAGCAAAAAGGAAAATTGGTGCGCGGGCAAAAGCCGAAAGCCATCGGCGGGAAACCAGACTGTATCCGGAAGCCCGACCAGGACCTCGTCATCGGCAGAAATAAACGGGAGAGCGGTAAACAGGGCTTCACAAAGACCACTAGGATCCTGCTGAACGGTGTAGCAGATAGCAGTCGCTCCCAAACGCCCGCCGAAGTACTGCATGATATCGGTTTTACCGGGCGAAACCACGAAGCAGATCTGCTGAGCACCGGCGCGAATCATGCGTTCGACGAGGTATTCGCTCACGGCCCTGGGCCGCTCACGATCGGCCTCGATGCGAGTGCCGACAGGCAGCAGTTCCTTAGAAAAGGCCAACGGCTGAATCCGCGTACCCAGCCCGGCGGCTGGCACAATTCCCCAAAGTCGGCTCATGTTCACCCTTCAAGCAGATCGATCAATTCTGCTGCGCGCCGTGGGGCGGTATGCTGTGCCAGCACCCGCTCCTGCGCGGCCCGTGCAATCACCTGCAACTTACAAACGTCGAGATTTAGAGCCTCAATTACGTCATCCGAGTTGTTCGCCACCAGGATTTCATCGCCGGGCGCAAAGAACTGCTGCAAGCCTTCCCACCAGTCGCTGACGATGGGGGTCCCACAAGCTGCGGCCTCGAAGAGGCGGCCAGACGGGCAATACCCCATATCCGCCATGGCAGAACGAGTGATATTTAGAGTCAGTTTGGAGGACGAAAAGAAGGCGGGGTGCTCATCCGGTGGAAGATGGCGTACGAAATAAATGTTATCACTCCACTGGAAGTCTGCGGGGTAGAGAGCTCCCCCAAGACAGAATTTCTTTTGCGGGGTTTTCCTTGCCGGCTCGAGAAAGAGTTCATTCAGCTGCGCCTGTCGATCTGTGGCATACGTTCCCAGATACGAGAAATCGCAGTTGTACCGATGCGCCAACGAAACTCTCCGGTGAGAATACATGTCCACGCATCCGTACAGCGGCGCAACTCGGCGAGCTCCAAGCCGCGACTTCAGTTCCTCCAGCGCCATGCCCCCGGTGTAGCTAAGGACTAAATCGAACGGCCCAAGTCCGAAATGTGGTATGTAGGGAACATCCGTCTCGTCGAGTGCTCTGAGGGTCACAGGTGTGTCGAGATCGTAGAAGACTCGGCGCGGTACATTGGAGCTGAAAATCAGATCCACAGCGGCCCTGGCATCTGGACAGTAGGAAGTGACAATGGCGCAGTCGGCATTGGCTAGCTCGCGGCGGGCGTCCGGCTCAATCTCCTCCCAATCGCTATATAACCGTAACTTATATTGCGCAGGATCGACCAAGTCTCGGTGTTCGCGATAGTACGAAACATCCTTCTCGAAGAAAGTAACGCAGTGATTAGTTGCCCCCAAGGCTCCGCACAACCCGCGCCAAATGGTGGCATGGCCGTTGCCCCAAGAAGAGCTGACTGTGAGACCGAAGATAACGAGGCGCATAAGCTGTGCACGCAAAGATGCAGAACTGTTGGCGGGTGCTGTACGGTGATTCCATACCTACGTGGATGGATGTAGGGCGGTTAAGGTGTCACGAGACATCACAAAACGTGCCCGTTATCTCGCGCGGTCTTGGACTCAGGAAATAATGGCAACCATTATTCGCGCAAAGTTGAATGTTTAGACAACAAGGGCCACTCCTAACTGGAGTGGCTATTGGGTCTTGTAGACAAATCGGCCTAAGCTGTGTGCGCTTCCAGGCTGGCTCGCGCACGTTTATAGACGAGAAACTGATCGTGCCGGTCCAACTCGCATAAGGCCTTTACTTCTTCGCTGGGGCGGTACTCAGGAACGATTGAGTTCAGCTTTGAGATCAATCCGTGAACGTTTCTAGCCTCAACCAAG
>JAFAGX010000132.1 GCA_019237515.1 Acidobacteriaceae bacterium | reverse complement strand
ACGGCCGATGCAAAGAAAAACGCACCGGCGAATCCGATTACCGCGGCGACCGGGACGGCCGCACGGAAGAAGCTTAACCCGAGCAGTGAATGGAGAGGTATCGGGCGCTCCGAGGTTGACGATAGCGCTTCTCCGCGAAAATGAGCTATTAACGACTTGATGATGGCAGCGCGGCCGACCGAGTTTAGCACTATCCATGCAGTTGCGAGGGCGATTGTAAGAACAATGACGGACTCCACTGCGCGCCACGCGCTGCCATGAAATATGCGGACAATGGCCTCCCAAACAAGCACTGGCTGGCGCGTCTTCAGCAGTAAAAGCTCGCTGCTGCTGATCGGAAGACTTTTCAGGTACTCCGCCACCCAAAATCCTAGTGCCAGCCAGAAAACTGCGGCAAAGCTCCACCGCCAGGCGATCTCAGCGACGCCAAGTGCCGGCTGGCGCAGCATGAGCCGAAACCCTTCAAGAGTAGGGGAATTGGATTTCATGACGAAGATCTTCAGAAATTGAGGAAATGCGTTCCTTTCATATCACTATCCGGGAACTCTCGTATCACGATATATTGCGCGACCGGATAAAACCCCCGAGCATCCTATGTATTGAGATCAAAAGGAGCACAAACTTACTGATGAATGCAATCAAGTACTTAATGTTATCTGCAGCTTTTACCTTACTTCTTCCAGCTATGGGCTTTGCCAAAAACCCGGACCATGGAACCATGCGGCTCGATCAAGCCGCCGCGATCGGTTCTACCCAACTTCAGCCCGGCACGTACAAAGTGGAATGGAACGGCACTGGGTCCGATGTTCACGTCAACATTTTGACCCACAATAAAACGGTGGCCAGCACCACGGCTCAGCTTAAAACCAATGACACGCCCGCTTCGCAGGATGCGGTGGTAATGGCACCCGCTCCCGATAACAGCTCACAGAAGCAAATCTCGGAGATTGACTTCTGCAAGCACGAAGAAGCCTTGGTCTTCAACTCGAATGCGGCGAATGGCACATCGCAGACGATGGATCGCGGACGCTAACCCAACGCGGTGACGACTCCTGGGTGAAACCAGGAGTCGCTCTGCTTTGCGTCATTGGCCGGGGATATCGGCTCAGGGGCACATCCTTCAGTTCTGGGCTGAGGTTCCTTTGGTGTCAAGCTTCTCCAGTGCCTTCTTTGCCTGCTTGGCGAATGGTCCTTCCGGCAGGATTCGCAAATATTCCTTGTAATGGGGAACGGCTTCCTCAGGCTGATGCAGCTTCTCATAGCATTGCGCTATGCGGAAATTTGCCACTGCGTCGTTGTCTTTGTAGATCAGCGCATCCTGATAGCGCGCGAGCGCGCCTTTGTAGTTTCGCTGCTTCAGATAGTAATCGCCAACCTCGTCGTCCTTCGCAGCGCGGTACGGGTTCCACGGATGCATCTCCTGCACGTCGGTCATGTTGGTCATGTCCTCTGGAGACGTTGATTTGGGAAACGTTGACGAAGCCCCGGTCAAACCACCGCTATTCGGATGGTTCTTGGTGTCATCCTTCGGAGGGCTCAGATCGACCCGCGTGTCCCGGCTGGAACTCTCGCCAGCCTCCGCACTCCGCTCGCGTGACTTCTGCTGATCCGCCTGGCGGGGCTGATTCCCGCTGCCACTATCCTGCTGAGCCAGACAAGCGCCTGCCAGGCAGGTGAGCACCAATCCGGCACGAATCCAAACTCGCATGCCTTGATTTTACCGCGAAAAAAAAGGCCATTCACGAAGAATGGCCTGTGTTGGCGAAGTCCTCCGGGGAGGAGGGAAAACTCATTGTCCGGGCGGAGGTGCTGCCTGACCCGATTGTGCTGGGGTCGCGCCGCCAGTCGTGTTCGTCATCAGTTTCACATCGACGCGGCGGTTCATAGCGCGGCCTTCACGTGTCTTGTTGGAGTCAACCGGCTTATCCTTGCCCAGCCCGATCTGATAAATCTTGAAGGCCGGAATGTTGTGCTGCGATGCCAGGTACTGGATTACGGCATCGGCGCGGCGCTCGCTCAGGCCATAGTTGTAATCAGACGGCCCGACCGAGTCCGTTCCGCCCTCGACCGTGATGATGTAACCCTTCGTGTTCGGAACGTCAGTAGCCAACTTGTCCAATGCCTCTTTGGCGTCCTTGGTCAAGTTGTCCTTGTTGAAAGCGAAGTGCACTGCAGTTTCCGTCACAACGTGATAGTTGTCCAGGTTTGCAACTGTATTTTGCAAGCTGTCTACGCGATGGACGGCATTGTCCGCCGTGGTCTGCGCCTGTCCGGCTTGTTGTCCGGCAGCTTGAGCTTTCTGATCCACCTCGGCGGCTTTCGCTTGTACCTGCTGGATTCCGGCCTGCGCGCGCTGATCGACGTCCTTAATGTCGCGCGAATTCTTGGCCGTCATGTCATCCAGTTCATTTGTCTTGTTAATGAGCGGCGTGGTCTGTTGGCGTACGTAGTTCTTGCTGCTGCAGCCGACCGTGGCCGTCATAGTTAGTGCCAACAATATCGTCAACGAAGTGCGATTCATATTACGAAGGCTCCTTTGTTCATCTCTCAAATGTTTTCCTGGGTGTGGAACCTGCTACTCGCACGGATATGATTCCGGCAGAGGCTACTCTGCATTCCAACCCTACTTGAGCACGGGAACTGCCAACCCTCCGAAAATTCGAGCTGACCGTTAAGTGACTGATGCGATGTGCGATATTTAGAGTTGGCCAGTCGCACACGCATCATCAGTGTAGATCAAAACGCAAAGTTGAGGAAAAAATTATACGGTGACGCAGAGTGCCTTCGCTGGTAAGGCGGTCCAACCAGCGATGGCTGTGTGCAAGAGTTAATCAGAGGTTCGCAAATCTTTGCGTTTTTGCTACGTCGGGTTTCGCTCAATGCCGATGCGGACAAAGAATCGGAATGGCTTCGCGCTTGTTCCGCCGATAAATCCGGAAGTCGGCCTCGTCGATCGTGAGAATGGTATGCCTTGGGTAGAGTTCACTCATGCGGATGAGACAAAGATCCGCCAAATCTGGTTTCCGGTCCGCGTAACGGCGTGCAAGTTGCTGCAACTGGGCCAGATTTCGGTCAACGTCAAAAGCTACTCGTAGCAGTCCGTCTTCGACCAGCGCCAAAACATAGCCGGTCGACTCAAGGTGAAAAGAGGCTTCTGCAAGAACCGCCTCGCAGGTCAGAAGTGGCTCAGTTACCTCTCTGGCTATCTGCGCCGCCCATGGGTGATGCTGATCATTTGCCCGTGCTGCGGCCACAATGAATCCCGTATCGGCGATCCCTTTCATGAACGCGAGAACCCCTTGCGGGAAGAAACATCATCTGGGCCGCCGTGAATCGCTCCGATACGGTGCAGAAATCGCCGCTCCCCGCCATTCGATTTTGCCTCCTCAAGATGCTGGCGTATGAGACGACCGACGGGAATTCCAGTGCGGCGCGACTTTTCCTTAAGCCAATCCAGGAGGTCGTCTGTAAGACGTATTGTGAGTGTATGGCCCATCTGGCAATAGTGTAACACGCAAATAATATAACATACAGAGGGCGGAAGGGAGTGCAAGCTCACCGCCTGGCCGTCGCCCTGTCAACTGCACGATAGAATGAATTATCCCAGTGGATCTCGCTGCCAAAATCCGCACTATTCCAACTTCCGCTGGCGTGTACCTGTACAAAAACGCCGAAGGAGAGGTCATCTACGTCGGCAAAGCCAAAAACCTCCGCAACCGCGTGGCCTCGTACTTCCATGCCGGCCGCGCCGAAGACGCCAAAACCGGCACTCTGGTGCGAGAGGCGGTGGATGTCGATTACATCATCGTCGCCAACAACAAAGAAGCATTAGCGCTAGAAAACCACCTCATTAAGCAGCGCAAGCCGCGTTTTAAC
>JAFAGX010000088.1 GCA_019237515.1 Acidobacteriaceae bacterium | reverse complement strand
ACCGCTGCGATGTCAGGCCGCGCCGGTCATGAAAAAGTCGTTGCGATCGTTTCCGGCGGAAATATCGATCTAGAGAAATTTGCCGAGATCGTGGGCGAGGCTAACTAGCGCCGGCGCTTTTTGCTGGCCGGTTTCGGTGCTTCCTCCCCGGGTGCCAGCACCCGGCGAACGATAGGCGTGTTCAGCTTGTATTTCCGCTCGCTCACGCTGCCGCTGTCGTCTTTCACTCGCAACACGAAAACCGGCAACGTTCCTTCTTTTTCGAAGTTTTCTCGTGAGACGGTTACTGGAAGCACACCATCAAGGTTCCGCTCGCGGTACGCGGTCTCGTAGCGATGCCGTTTCACGTTCCAGGTAAAAACGCGAACCTGGTTGTAGTCGAAAGGTAGTCCGTCTTTTGGTTCGGTGAGTGCTACCAAATACTGCGGAACCTTCTTGTCACCGTCCGTGACTTGATCGAGCACGAAGAACGCAACGATCCGCTGACCTTCGGCGTACTGCGCAATATCCAGAGGTACATCCAAATCCACCATGCGGGAGAGCACCCATCCCACGTGGCCCTGAGGATCGCGGATAAGCCACCAATCTTCCAGGATTCCCGATTTAGGTGATTCGCTGTTGGCTGGTTGCGGCGCAGTGCCCGGCAATTCCTTCTCCGCCGTGGCGCGCTTGAAAATCGCAATCTTGTTTCCTTGGGTCAGTTGATAAAGGTGTTCGGTTTCACGGCCTGGCTCAAGGTGGATATTGGTGTCATTGCGTGTCCTTCCGCTCGCCTGCAAAGGATCATTTTTTTCGTCGGCCGCGAGCTTCTGAAAGCCATTGTAGACCTGCTGCGGGACCAGGTACCGTTGCTCGATCCAGCCCTCCATGCCTGCGTCAGTGCGCACACGGGCGAAGCGGCGCTCGCGTTCGAGGATCTCGACTCGGTCACCATTCTTTACAGTTCCAACTTTGCTGTAGACCGTAGCGACGCGATCGCGGAGTACCGCTTGCGGGACGGATACATACTCCAGTTCGGCAGCTTTCCGGTGCCGATTACAGCCCGAGAGCAGGAAGGCGAGAATTGCCAGCTGCAAAAGCCGGAAACGGTAGGATGTCCCAAAGATCACAAGCCAATATAGCGCAGCCACTAACGGAGAATGTTTAGTGGATTGGTATCCACCACTCAATCTCCGAAGCAAATGCCGACCGCACGCGCGGTTCGGACCATCTCTCCCTCGGGATCGACCGTTTTCAATTGGCCTACCGCAGCGGATAGGTTGACGGATTCGATTCGTGCGTTGCGCAGACACACCATCTTGCCAAAGCCGCCTTGAGCGACCAGGTCGACAGCAGCGACGCCGAAACGGGTGCCCAGAATTCGATCGAATGGGGAAGGCGAGCCGCCGCGCTGAATATGGCCAAGCACGCTGATCCGAACCTCCTTGTGGGCGGTGAGCGCGATGCCGTCGCCGATGAGATTCCCTACGGAACCCCCGCGGGCGAGTTGCTTTAACTCAGATGGCAGCCGGATTCCCTCGGCAACCACTACGATGGTGAAGCGCTTGCCATAACCTTCGCGTTCGACAACATAGTTACAAATCCGTTGCAGGCTGAAGGGAATCTCAGGAATGAGAATTACGTGAGCCCCGCCGGCGATTCCGGCTTCGAGCGCGATCCATCCGGCATCACGGCCCATGACTTCAACCACCATGACGCGATGATGCGCCTCGGCAGTAGTGTGGATTTTGTCAATCGCATCCGTAGCGGTGTGCAGGGCAGTATCGAAGCCGAAGGTAATCTCGGTGGCAGAAAGATCGTTGTCGATGGTCTTCGGAACACCGACGACCTTCAGGCCTTTTTCAAAAAGCTCTAACGCGATTTTCTGCGAGCCATCGCCGCCGATACTGATAACCGCATCCATGCCGAGCTTGCGTGAGTTCGCAATGACCTCGTCGGAAATATCGCGAACAACTTCTCGCCCATTTTCGCAAGTCTTGTAGTGGAAAGGATTGCCGCGGTTGGTAGTGCCAAGAATCGTTCCCCCGCGCGGCAGGATCCCGCTTACATCCTTCAGGGCGAGTTCGCGCGACTTTTCCGGCCAGATGAGGCCATCGAAACCGTCCGGAATGCCGATGACCTTCCACTTGTATTTGAGAATGGCGGCTTTGACGGCAGCGCGGATGACCGCATTGAGGCCGGGCGCATCGCCTCCGCCAGTGCAGATTCCGATGCATTGCATGTTGGACATGGCAACTTTCGGGCCTGAGGTTTAGGCCCGCTGATCATCATACAGGCTGGACGCGAAAGAGCACATTACACTTGGGCGTACAGCGAGAGACAGCTCAGCTTGCTGCTATGGCCCAACTGTGACGGTCAAAGTTCCTGTGCCGGAGGAGGTGCTGGCAGTAATGGTCGTGGTTCCCTCGCCAACAATTTGGGCGACTCCCGAGCTGGAGTTAATGGAAATTACCCCCGCACTGCTTGAACTCCATGT
>JAFAGX010000077.1 GCA_019237515.1 Acidobacteriaceae bacterium | reverse complement strand
CGATGACAAGGCGTCCGTCCTCCGTCTCTTCCAAGGGAACGAAGGTGTAACGGAACATCAGGTGAACGGGAATCTTTTTGAAGAGATCGTGGTGCAGCTGGAAGTTATGCAGGTCGATGAACTGGCAGCGATACCGGCGTGCGATGTCCTGGGCTTTTTCAAGTTCCTGGTTGGCGACACCGGTAGTCACACGGCCACCGTTGCTCCCACCTGTCAACGTTGCTTTGTTATCTAAAGCTGCTTTGTTGTCCGGTACTGTTGCCATTTCAAACCTACTGCCTCTAAAAATAACGGAGTCTGTGCTTCTAGTGGATGCTTGATCCCAACGTAAAGATGGGCAGATACAGCGAGATCAGTATTCCGCCCACGAAGATCGCCATGATGATCAGAATCACCGGCTCGATCAAAGCCATGGCTGCACCCAACGCAGTTTGCACATCCTCCTCGTAAAACTCGGCTACCGAATTCAGCATCGCCGGAAGCGCCCCGGTGGATTCACCGACTTCAATCATTTCCACGGAAAGGTCCGGAAACATGTCCTGCTGTTCCAGGCTCTTTGCCAGCGACTGGCCTTCGCGCACATGTATGGCGGCGTCTTGAATCCCATTCAGGATTCGCCGACTGCTCATGGAAGCGCCGGCTGTTTCCAGAGATGGCACAAGCGGCATGCCTCCTGCCAAGAGCGTGGAAAGCATGCGCGAGAAATTTGCCACTTGATACTTCAGCCACACGTCGCCCAGAATCGGCATATTCAGAATGCCGCGATCGACCGTCTCAGCGCCACGATCCGTCCGCTTCCACTGCCATAACATGAGAATTCCAACGACGGCGAGCACGCCAATAATCGGCGCATACCTTTGCGCATGAGTTCCGACATTCAGCATGATCAGCGTGATTGCCGGCAGCTCAGCATTCATGTCCTGGTACAGCTTGGCGAATTGCGGTACGACATAGGTGACGAGAAAAATCATCATGGCGAAAACAACCGTCACCAACAAGGCTGGATAGACCATCGACACAGCCAGCTTTTTCTTGAATGTCAGTGCCAGACGCTGGAAGGCGATGTAACGGGTGAGCACCTCTTCCATGTTGCCGCTTTTCTCGCCGGCCATCAGCGTTGTCGTGTAAATCTTGGGGAAGACTCCCTGGGCAGCGAATGCATCCGAGAGCAACTCTCCGCCTTTCACCCGGTCGCGAACGTTCTGCAGCAGCGATTGCAAATATGGATTTTTCTGGCGCTTGATCAGCAGATCGAGTGATTGCAGGATCGGCAGCCCTGCCTTGATCAGGGTCAAAAATTGCTGGTTGAAAATCAGGAATTGGCTTTGTTTGACCTTCCGGCCGCGGCGAAAGGAGAAATCCCCCGATAAAACGCCTCGCGGCTTAACCCAGTAAACCAGAAAACCTTGCTGCGCAAAGCGGTCGCGGACTTCGGCCTCGGAATAGCCGTTTTCCACCTGCTCCAGCAGGTGGCCGCGTTCATCCGCAACTTTGATCAGAAATTCCGGCATTAGGTAATCAGTTACTCTGCGCCCCACCTAAGTCTAACATTCAAAACAGTCACCACTGTGTTAATTGGGGGTCAAAAGCGTTCCGACGGTAATCTGTCGAGTTCGTGCCAAAAGGCACTTGAAACAACAACTTACGCTACTGCCCGAAGTTCTCGTCAATTACCTCGACGCCGTCCGGAACCCTGAAATCGAACTCTCCGTCCGCGATCTTGACATCCTCCCTGGGATCGGCAAAGCGGTATTCGGTTGTGGATCCATCTGCCTCCTCAATTACGATGCGCCGGATCCAACTATTCTGGGTAACCTCCAGGAGAACCTGATTTACGCGGTCGGCCAGCGCCTTTGGCACGCCACGCAGGACTACATCGCCGGGGCCCAGCGGTGGTATATCCGGAGCTAGAGATAATCCACGTAACTCCTTTTCCAGGCGAGTCTTGCCGAGGAGAAATGCCAACGGCGAACGCAAATCGTCCAGCTTTCGCATTTCCGTCCTTCTGACTTGACGCTCGCCGGGCACGTAAAACCAAGCTTCTTTGCCGTCACCCACGAACAACTTTGCTCTAGGAGAACGGTACTCCCATCGCATCTTGCCGGGTTTTTTCAGCCACAACGTGCCGGCTTCGGTTCTTTCAGTCCCTGCACCGGAGTAGATTTCGGTGAATTGGCACTCGAGGGTATGCAAGTGGTTGTAATGCTGATCTACGGCGTCGGCAACACTGCGGACGTCAGTTGCAGAGATACTTCCGACAGCGAAAACCAGGAAGGCCAGCGAGAATGAGGTGGATTTTTTTTTCACAAAGACACGAGGGAGGATTCGCTTTTAACCCTATTTTACCTGCTCCCAGGCGTCGAGCGGA
>JAFAGX010000062.1 GCA_019237515.1 Acidobacteriaceae bacterium | reverse complement strand
TCAGGTCCCTTTCATATTCACTCTTTATAGTGAACGAGCGCTCCTTTTTGAAGAACGTATCCTCTGTATGGAGTTTTTAGGAGGTCGCATGTCGATTCGGAATCGGTTTACGGGGCTTTTGATTATGGCTCTTTCGTTCACCCTTAGCGGAATCGCTCGCGCCCAAGGGCAATGGGCCGTCGAAAATACATTCCACGTCGGCGGCGATGGCGGTTTCGACTACATCACGATTGATGCGAAGACTCACCGCCTCTATGTTCCGCGTAGCACGCACACGATGGTTATCGACGCGGACTCGGGAAAGGTGATCGCCGACATTGCTGGACAGAAGCACAATCACGGAGTCGCGCTGGCTCCCGAATTCGGACGTGGGTTCATCAGCGATGGCACCGGCTCCATCGTGATCTTCGATCTTAAGACCAACGCCGTTCTCGGAACAGTGGCTGCGAAAGATGATGCAGATGGCATCATCTACGACAAAAGTACCGGACTAGTTCTGGTTGCTTGCGGCGACGCGGGTGTGCTCGTCACGCTTAAAGCTGACGCCGATCCAAAAACAGCGACGATTGATGCACCGATTGTGCTGGGCGGTAAGCCGGAGTTTCTCGCGTCGGATGAAGCCGGGAAAGTTTATGTCAATCTGGAGGACAAGGATCAGGTCGCGGTGGTCGATCTAAAGGCGAGAAAGGTGCTGGCGCACTGGCCCGTCGCTCCTGGGGGATCTCCGGTAGGTCTCTCGATCGATACAGCGAAGCACAGAATCTTCGTCGGCTGCCGCAAACCGCAGAAGCTGATCGTCATGAGCACGGACGACGGGAAGGTGATTGCTGATCTGCCGATCGCTGCCGGCGTGGACGCGACGCGCTGGGACGGTCACCAGGCATTTGCGAGCACGCGTGAAGGCAAGCTCAGCGTTGCCGAGGAGAAGGGCGGCAAGTTCGAGATTGTGCAGACCGTAACGACCGGAGTCGGCACCAAGACGATGGACATTGACAACGGCGCGCGCATGATCTATCTGCCGACCGCGGAGTTTGACGAGGCGAAGCCGGGAGAGCGTCCGAAGGCGAAGCCGGGATCATTTATGGTCGTGGTGGTGGGCCAACGCTAGGCGGCCGACCATGCCAGCTACGTCACTCTGAACTGCAAGAAGAACCTGACGGTCACTTGCCGCCAGCAGGCGTTCTCACTCAAAACTCCCGCCGAAACACTTGAGTGCTATGCCGATTTTCGCAACAACTGACATTCAGATCACACTTTCCGGTTAAGCCGACGATTCGGGAATTACCACGCGTTTGCAGAACCGAGCGAATAGCCAGTCCGAGGTTACAAAAGATTATTTTGTAACGTGTCGACGCGCGGACCTGCTCGGCTCTATGGACGTTTTTCTTAGCTGCTGGAGAGAATAAACGGCGGACACTTGTGCAAAGCCTGATTTCAACAGCTAGGGGGGATCGCGTTATTGAAGAGCAACTCTCAGCCGATTGTTAGTTATCTTCGTTGTTCGGTATCGGGCAGCGGATTTCAGAAGCGGGCACTATTGGTTGGTCGGGCACGACCTAGCTATCGGTTTTTGGACACCGACAAAGCGGTCACAAACTTGCATGTGAGGACGCTTTGAGGTGCCCAGATGGACAGTCTGACCAAGGACTTTGTGCAAGCGGTTCGCGGGCTGCGGAAGTCGCCAGTTTTTACAATAGTGGCGCTTATGACTCTGGCGCTTGGGATAGGGGCCAACACAGCCATATTCAGTCTTGCAGACCTGATCATTCGTCGGCCCGTAGCACTTCCGCAAATGCATCGGCTAGCGGTTATCGAAGAACAATCCTCAGGCAGCGAGGATGCGGGAATCTCGCCGGCGAATTATTTCGACTTCCGCGATGCCAGCAAGAGTTTTGACCGGCTAGCCGCGTACCAATACTGGAGCGCGAGCGACGATGATCAGACTCGCCCCGAAGAACTTCACGGTGTGAAGGTGACGTCAAACTTTTTCGGAGTTGTGGGCATTGGGCCTACCCTCGGCAGAACGTTTTCTTCAGGAGATCATATTTCAGAAAAAAGTGACGAGGTGATCATCAGTAATGCCCTATGGAAGCAGCGATTCGGTGGCGATGCAGCTGCGATTGGAAAGAGTCTGCGGCTCAACAACAAGCCCTATACGATAATCGGAATTATGCCGCCCCGCGCCACATTTCCCTTGGGCGCTCCCGAATTTTGGGTTCCCTTGGCAATGGATTCTGGCACCCGGGCCCAGCGCCATGAACTCGAATTACAAACTGTCGGTAGCCTTCGGAGAGGTATCGATGTGATCCAAGCACGCGCAGAGCTGGAGACTTTATGGCGAAGGTTGGCGGCCCTGTATCCGGCGGCGAACCAGAACAGAAGCCTGAATGTCTTGAGCCTACACGACCATATCGTGCTCGATTACAACCGCCAGTTCTCATTGTTAATGCTCGGAGCCTCTGGCTTCGTCTTGTTGATCGTCTGCGCCAACCTGGCGACATTGCAGCTGGCTCGGGGCTTAAGGCGACAATCTGAAATTGCAATCCGAACCGCATTGGGTGCAAGCCGATGGCGATTGTTCCGGCAGTTACTTGTCGAGAGCATGACTTTGGCTTTAGCCGGTGGTGCCTTAGGTGTGTTCCTAGCGATATACGGGGTAGCGTTGATGCGACGGACGTTGC
Source organism: Acidobacteriaceae bacterium (assembly GCA_019237515.1). Next base: position 1,370 of record JAFAGX010000062.1, on the reverse strand, counting down.
CAAGCGAGGTGCGCTGGTTCTGTGACGTGGACAGCCTGAGCGTAAACCTGGCAGGCCTGTTGTTCACCATGGTGGTTGCGATCATTGCTGGTTTGCTGACCGGGTTAGCACCCTCCTGGCAGCAGTCCAAAACCGCGCTCGGCAATTCTCTGATTGGCGGAGGCCGAATCGTCGGGTGTGGTAGCCACCGCTGGCGATCTGGATTTGTTATCGGCCAAACCGCTCTCGCTATGGTTCTCCTTATCGGTGCTGCACTCATGGTTAAGGGCTTCAGCGTATTAGTAAGAGGACCGGAAAATCTCGCTCCCGAAGCAATGCTCACGTTCCATTTGACGCTTCCCGAGACGCGTTACGCGCAACCCCAAAAGGTGGTGGCATTCCAACGCGAGCTGCTACAACGTTTGTCGACACTTCCGAACGTCCGCCTTGCAGCACTTGCGAGCGGCATTCCATACAGTTCTTATGAGGCAAACTCTGATCTGATCGTAGGTACACCCCGCTTCTTGGGGAGTGAAACGCCTGTGGCGATGCCAGAGTCAGTTAGCCTTGACTACTTTCGCACCATGAACATCGCAGTGCGCGATGGGCGCGCCTTCAATGCGAGTGATACTCCTAACAGTATGCCCGTGTGCATCGTCAGCCGCAGCATGGCCCATCGGCTTTGGCCAGGACATAGTGCATTGGGTCAGCAGCTTCGAATTGCTTCCGAAAAGCCAGCCGATGCCTCTTGGCTGACAGTGGTGGGCGTTGTTGACGACGTTCAGCACGAAATCTATGATCGCTCGTTTCGCTCGATTCTTTATCGACCATACGAACAAGCACCACCACGCACCGCTGATCTCGCGCTTCGAGTGGAAGGTAACCCCTTGCAGTTGGTATCGGCGGTTCGATCCGAAATTCGGGAACTAGATCCAGATTTGGCTTTGGAAAACATTGAGTTGATGTCCGAGTTGATCGCCACTCAGGCCAGCGGACTGCAATTTGTAGCTGTACTCATGGCGGCCTTCGGTGTTGTGGCTGTCATTCTTGCCGCCGTAGGCTTATACGGGGTAATGTCCAATGGTGTAACTGAGCGTTGGCACGAAATTGCAATCCGCATTGCCCTCGGAGCACTGCCCAGTAAATTGCTTGTCACCGTGATGGGTCAAGGATTACTTCTTGTTGCGATCGGAACAACCCTGGGTTCGCTCTCGGGGTTTGCTCTCGCGAAGGGTCTATCTAGTCTGATTTATGGCGTCACGGCTTGGGATACCGAGGTCTTTCTCTTCGTGCCCACTTTGCTTTTATCCATCGCATTGCTGTCCTGCTATCTGCCCGCACGCCGCGTGACCCAGATGGACACTATGGCAACTCTTAGATGGGAATGAAAG